>NZ_PYHT01000044.1:0-22295 GCF_003023875.1 Nocardia sp. MDA0666 | reverse complement strand
GACAGGTCGGTGACAGTGGCCCAGGCGGTGGCGGTCTGGTCGAGGGCGGCGGAGATCAGCTCCGCGCCGGTGCCGTCGAGCGAGCCGGAGGGGGCGAAGGGGTCGTAGGCAGGGCCGGCGCCGACGCCGAGCGCGGCGGCGAAGGCGAGCTGATCACCGGCGGCGTGCTGGACGACCTGGGTGACGGTCCACTGCGAGCACGGGGTGGGCAGGTCCCACTGGGCGGCGCCGATCCCGGCGACCGCGTCGGCGAGGGCACGGTAGGAGTCGGCGACGACCTCGCGCCAGACGGGGGCGAGGACGGCGGCGGGTGCAAGGGAAGTGGCGTTCATCGGAGGGCCTTTCGTTCTTCGTTTTCGGCGTTGAACTCAGACTACGCAGCAATTAGGCTCGATTTCTTCCTAATAATCCGCCGCCGGGAAAGGCTTCGATGTGACCTCCACCACAACCCGGGTGCTGCGCCTGCTGTCGCTGTTGCAGGACCGCACATATACCGGACGGGAGCTGGCGCAACGCCTCGACGTCAGCGACCGGACCTTGCGTCAGGACATCGCACGGCTGCGGGAATTGGGCTATCCGGTCCATGCCGAGCGCGGAGCGGTCGGCGGCTATCGGATCGGCCAGGGCAAGACGATGCCGCCGCTGCTGCTCGACGACGACGAGGCGGTCGCGGTGGCCGTGGCGATCGGCCTCGCGGAGGACGGGTCCACCGGGATCGCGGATATCGACGAGAACGTGGCGCGGGCGCTCGCCAAGTTGGAGAGGATTCTGCCGGTTCGGTTGCAGCGCAAGGTGACAGCGTTGCGCACGGCCACCGAGATCGGTCCCGCGACGACCGGCTCACGCGAACCCGATGCGCCCGTGCCGGCACAGACTCTCGCCACCATCGCGTCCGCGATTCGCGGCACTCGGGTCCTGACCGTCGACGGCGGACTGCTCGAGCCGTATCGGCTGATCAACTGGCAACGCCGGTGGTATCTCGTCGCCTACGATCTCGAAACCCATTGCTGGCGTGCGCTTCCCGTGGCCGCCGTCGACAGCGTCGCGAGCGGATCCCGGCACTTCGCGGCCCGCTCGCTGCCCGAGGACGATCTCGTGGCGTTCGTGCTGCGGGAAATTGCCACGGCCGGTTGGCGGGTCCACGCCCGGGTCACGGTACTGGCGCCGGCCGAAACGGTGATCGCCCGCATCAACCCGGCCGTCGGCGTGGTGGAACCCGTCGACGCACAGTCGTGTGTGTTGTACACCGGCGCGGACACTTTGGAGACGATCGCGATCTACCTGAGCATGCTCATGATGGACTTCCGCGTCGACGGACCGCCGGAACTCGTGGACCATATCCGGACCCTGGGCCGGCGGTATTCGTCGGCTGTTCCGCCCGAATGACGCCCGGGCCGCCCGACACGCGACCACCTGCGTTTCCACCCTCGAGGCCGGGATCCGGTCCGATGAACAGTTCCTGAACGGGGTGCGGATACCAGGGAGGGCTCGCCCGATTCGGCGGGATTCCGCTACCTTGAGTCAGTTCCACCTGATGTCCGGCCGGAAGCTCCTCTTCGATCGGACCTAGACCAGCACGGGAGAGTAGCTCGCATGGCGACCATCGAATACCTCCGAACCGAGCCGGAGCTGCCTCCCGTCGGGATCGTCGACCGCCGGCCGATCACGCCCGCCAAGAAGGCGATCTTCGCGGCCGTCGCCGTCTTCGGTGCGGTCGCCTGGGCGATCCTCGCCGTCGCCCGCGGCGAGAACGTCAACGCGGTATGGATCGTCATCGCGGCGGTGTGCACCTACATCATCGCCTACCAGTTCTACGCCCGGCTGATCGAATGGAAGATCACCAAGCCGCGCGACGACACCGCCACTCCGGCAGAGGAACTGGAGAACGGCACCGACTACATGCCGATGGACCGGCGGGTCCTGTTCGGCCATCATTTCGCCGCCATCGCCGGCGCCGGTCCGCTGGTCGGGCCGGTCCTCGCGGCGCAGATGGGGTATCTGCCGGGCACGCTGTGGATCGTGATCGGTGTCGTGCTCGCGGGCGCCGTCCAGGACTATCTGGTGCTGTGGGCTTCGGTGAAGCGCCGCGGCCGCAGTCTCGGGCAGATGGCTCGTGACGAACTCGGTGTGGTGGGCGGTATCGCCGCGCTGATCGCGGTGCTGGTGATCATGGTGATTCTGCTGGCGGTGCTGGGCATCGTGGTGGTCAACGCGCTCGCCGCGACCAAGGGCGCCGACGGGCAACTGCACGGCGGCAGTCCGTGGGGTGTGTTCTCGATTTCGATGACGATTCCGATCGCGCTGCTGATGGGTCTGTACCTGCGCTATGTGCGGCCGGGCAAGGTCGGCGAGATCTCCGTCGTCGGATTCGTGCTGTTGCTGCTGGCCATCGTCTCCGGGCGCTGGGTGTCGGAATCCGGCTGGGGCCGTGATCTGTTCACCCTCTCGGGCACCACCATCGCGTGGATGCTGATCATCTACGGCTTCATCGCCTCGGTGCTGCCGGTCTGGCTGCTGCTGGCGCCGCGCGACTATCTGTCGACGTTCATGAAGGTCGGCACCATCGTGCTGCTGGCGCTGGGCGTGGTGATCACCATGCCGGTGCTGCACGCACCCGCGGTCTCCCAGTTCGCCGGGAACTCCAAGGGTCCGGCGTTCGCGGGCAGCCTCTTCCCGTTCCTGTTCATCACCATCGCCTGCGGTGCGCTCTCCGGATTCCACGCCCTGGTGTCCTCGGGCACCACGCCGAAACTGCTCGAAAAGCAGTCGCAGGCACGGATGATCGGCTACGGCGGCATGCTGATGGAGTCGTTCGTCGCGGTGATGGCGATCATCGCGGCCAGCATTCTCGACCAGCATCTGTACTTCGCGATGAACACCGGCGGCCTCACCAGCGCGCAGGCCGCCGCGGACAAGGTGAACGCCCTCGGACTCGGCGGGACACCGATCACCGCGAACGAGTTGAACCAGGCCGCCCACGACGTGGGCGAACAGGCGATCTACTCGCGCACCGGCGGCGCGCCCACCCTGGCCGTCGGTATGGCCGAGGTGATGCACAACTTCATCGGCGGCGCCGCGATGAAGTCGTTCTGGTACCACTTCGCGATCATGTTCGAGGCGTTGTTCATCCTGACCACCATCGATGCCGGCACCCGCGTCGCACGCTTCATGCTGTCGGACACGCTCGGTAACCTCGGCGGACCGGCCCGCAAGTTCAAGGATCCGTCCTGGCGGCCCGGAGCCTGGCTGTGCACCTTCGTCGTGGTCGCCGCCTGGGGTTCGGTGCTGCTGATGGGCGTCACCGATCCGCTCGGCGGTATCTACACGCTGTATCCGCTGTTCGGCATCGCCAACCAGTTGCTGGCCGCGGTCGCGCTGACGGTGGTGCTGGTGATCGTGATGAAGAAGGGGCTGTGGAAGTGGGCCTGGATTCCGGCGCTGCCGCTGATCTGGGATCTCATCGTCACCATGACGGCCTCGTGGCAGAAGATCTTCTCCGGCGACAAGAACATCGGCTACTGGACCCAGCACCGCATCTACAGCGACGCGCGGGACGCCGGGAAGGTGCTCGCGCCGGCCAAGAGCATGGCCGATATGGACAAGGTCGTACGCAACACGTTCATTCAGGGCTCGCTGTCGATCATCTTCGCGGTGCTGGTGTTGATCGTGGCCGTGGTCGGTGTGATCGTGTGTGTTCAGGCGGTGCGGCGCGGTGGTGGAGCCACCACCGAGACTCCGGAAGTGCCGTCGAAGATCTTCGGGCCGTCGGGCTTCCTCACCACCAAGGCCGAGAAGGAGGTGCAGCGCGAATGGGAGGAACTGGAACGCACGGGAGCGGTGAAAGTCCCCGGAGCAGCCCACGCGTCGACTCCGGAACCGGCGTCCTAGCAAGCGAATTCGAGGGTTCCGGCGCGGCAGGGGCCGCGTCGGCCCTGTCCGCCGCTACGGACGCGGCGAGAACGCACCGGCGGACCGTCGCGGTTCTCCGGGCGCCGCTGCGTGCGGTCCGGGCGGGAGCCCGCTATCTGAACGCGGTGCTCGGTGGCCAGGACTATCCGCGATATGTGGCACATCTGCGCCGGCGGCACCCCGATCGGCCGATTCCGAGCGAGCGGGAGTACTGGCGAGAGCGGCATGCCGCAGCCGACCGCAATCCCGGAACCCGGTGTTGCTGAGCTCGCCGCGGCACTGATCGGTGGCGGCCGGGCCGATCGATGTGGCAGCCGAGAACGGCCCCGTGCATCCGGCTCGTCGGGCTGTCGAGCCCGATAGCGAGGCGGGCCGGTTCCGGTCCGCTCGCGCGAGTGCCCGCAGATCCGCCGGCCGCAACGTTCGCGTGTGATCTGCGACCAACCGCGCACAACTCATCCGGCGACTCCGGCCGACCCGAAATCCTTGCGACGCTGCGGAATAGGCCCTTTGCGGCGGTTATACGCAGCTGCTCTCAGTCGGCCGACTATTGATAGCACACAGCTATGTCGCTGAAACGTTGTCCCTCGGGGGTAGTTGTCTGATTCCCGCTAGCGCAGGCGGCCTCGGGCTGACAAGGTGGACTGCGTGAGTGTGAACGGTCTGGACTTCGAGCGCTGTTATCGAGCGGTGGCCACCCGCGATGCCCGTTTCGACGGACAATTCGTCACGGCGGTGCGCACCACCGGAATCTACTGTCGGCCATCGTGTCCTGCTATCACTCCGAAGCGTACGAATGTCACGTTCCTCCCCACCGCGGCCGCCGCGCAGCAGAGCGGATTTCGCGCCTGCCGCCGGTGCCTGCCCGATGCCGCGCCCGGCTCACCGCTGTGGAACACCCGCGCCGATCTGGCCGCGCGGGCGATGCGGCTGATCGCCGACGGAGTGATCGAGCGCAGCGGCGTCCCGGGATTGGCCGACAAACTCGGCTATTCGCAGCGGCAACTGACCCGGGTACTCACCGCCGAACTCGGCGCCGGTCCGCTCGCCCTGGCTCGCGCCCATCGCGCTCACACCGCCCGGCTGCTCATCCAGACCACGCGAATGCCCATGTCCGACATCGCCTTCGCGGCCGGTTTCGCCAGCATCCGGCAGTTCAACGACACCGTGCGCGAGGTGTTCGTGGTGAGCCCGACCGTCTTGCGCGAGGAGGCGCGTCGGTTGCGCGGCGACACACTGCCCGCCACCAACGGCGCCCTCACCCTGCGCCTGCCCTATCGCGAACCGCTCGATGCGAGCTGGCTCGAATGGTTCCTGTCCGCACATGCGGTCCCCGGCTTGGAGAGCTGGGAGGACGGCGTCTACACGCGCAGCCTGCGCACCCCGCACGGACATGCCACGGTGCGCGCGAGCATCCACCCCGGCCATGTACGCGCGAGCCTGGCGCTGCACGATATGCGCGATCTGGCGCCTACGGTCGCGCGGATCCGGCATCTGCTCGACCTGGACGCCGATCCGGTCGGAATCGACGCCGCACTCACCGACGGCTTCGGGCCCGGCGCGCCGGCGATCGGCGCGGGCATCCGCGTGCCCGGCTGCCTGGACGGCTCGGAGTTGTTGCTGCGCACCATGATCGGACAGCAGATCTCGGTGTCGGCGGCAACCACGCACACCGCCCGCCTCGTCGACGCGCTGGGTGAGAACGTCAACGGCCCCATGCCGCGGCTCTTCCCCACCGCCGAGGCCATCGCCGAACGCGGCGCCGACGTGCTGACCGGACCGGCCCGGCGGACCGCCTCGATCGTGGGCGCCGCCCGTGCGCTCGCCTCGGGTGACCTGCGACTGCACGCCGGCCGTACCGCCGCCGACGTACGCCGCGATCTGCTCGCCATCGACGGGGTCGGCCCGTGGACGGCCGACTACGTGACGATGCGCCTGCTCGCCGACCCGGACATCCTGCTGCATACCGATCTCGTGGTCCGGCAGGGCGCGGCCCAGTACGGGATCGATCTCACCGACACGTCGCGATGGGCACCGTGGCGGTCGTATCTGTCGATGCATCTGTGGAAGCGCGCGCTCTCCGAACGCACCGCGGTGGCCGGGGCCGGGGCCGCGCGAGCGGCATTGGCACGCAACGGCGGATACCCCGCCGGGCGCGACGACGCCACCCGGCCCGCGCCCGCCCGTGCCGCACTCGACCGTCGTGGCGACGTCGCCCGTCCCGGAGCCGCTGCCGCCGATGCCGGCCGTCGCACGGCCTATCTGGGCGCGCGGCGATGACCACCGCGGATTACGCGACGGTCCCGACCCCGATCGGGCCGTTCACGGTGATCGCCGATGCCGACGGCGCGGTCCTCGCCTCCGGCTGGACCGCTGATGCCGAGGGGCTGCGCGGACTCGTCCACCCGCAACTGAGACCGGCCGCGCTGCGCCGCTACGACGCCCTCGACGAGCTCACCGACACCGTCGAGCAATACCACCAGGGCGAACTGGATGCCATCGACGGAGTGGCCGTACGCCAGGTGTCCGGCCCGTTCCTCGAACACGCCTGGTCGGTCCTGCGGGCGGTACCGGCCGGCGCGCCGATCACCTACACCGCGTTCGCGCTCCGGTCCGGCCGCCCGGAGGCCATTCGCGCCGCCGCCAACGCGTGCGCGCGCAATGCGGCCGCGCTGTTCGTTCCGTGCCACCGGATCCTGCGTACGGACGGATCGCTCGGCGGTTTCCGCTGGGGGCTGGGCTGTAAACGCTGGCTGCTCGCCCACGAGCGGGCGGCGGAGGACAAGGCCCAGCTCACGCGCTGAGCTCGCGCCTGCCCTGGATCCGGCGCACCGAACTCGTGCCGAACATTCGGTCCGGCGGGCAGAATGCGGAACGACGAAGGAGTTCTGCATGGAAACGATCGTGTCGGTCACAGGTGGCAAGGTCCGCGGCATCACCGAGAACGGGGTGAGCACATTCCTCGGCATCCCCTACGCGGCCGCGCCCGTCGGTCCGGCCCGATTCGATCTGCCACGGCCGGTCCCGGAATGGGACGGCGTTCGCGATGCGCTGAGCTACGGCGCGACCTGTGTGCAATCGCCCTATCCCGCGCCGATCCACGCGCTGATCGGCAGCGACGGATTGCCCGGTGACGAATACCTGAATCTGAACGTGTGGACGCCCGAGGCCGGCGGATCCGGCCTGCCGGTCATGGTGTGGATTCACGGCGGTGCCTTCACCCGCGGCTCCAACGCCCGCACCATGTACGACGGCAGCACCTTCGCCCGCGACGGGGTCGTGGTGGTGTCGATCAACTATCGGCTCGGGATCTCCGGCTTCGCCGCCGTACCCGGCGCACCGCTCAATCGTGGCCTGCACGATCAGATCTTCGCGTTGCGCTGGGTGCGCGACAATATCGCGGCGTTCGGCGGCGACCCCGACTCAGTGACCGTCTTCGGCGAGTCGGCCGGCGGGATGAGTGTGGTCGACCTGCTGACCGCCGCGCCGGCGCGCGGACTGTTCCACCGCGCGATCGTGCAGAGCGGCAACGGTTCCGCGGTGGCCGAGGCGGCCGACGCGGTGAAGGTCGCCGAAAACCTCGCTCGCACATTGGGAATCGAGCCGACGGCCGCGGCCTTCGGTGAACTCGGGCCGGACCGGCTGCGGACCGCGCAGGACGCGGTGGCGCTGGAGTTGATCACCAATCCGGATCCGAACCGATGGGGCCGCACGGTCATCGACAACGGTCTCGGAATTCTGAGTTTCTTCCCGGTGATCGACGGCGAACTCATCGAGGACCGGCCCGTCGACGTGCTGGAAGCCTCCACCGGCCACGCGGTTCCGTTGATCATCGGCTGGACGGCCGAGGAATTCCGGTTCTTCACCTTTCCGACCGGCATCGCGGCCACGCTCACCGACGAGACGCTGGGGCCGGTGCTGGCGCGCTACGGCGTCGACCCCGCCGTGGTGGAGGTGTATGCCGAGCAGCGGCAGCAGGCCGCACCCGCCGACCTCTTCGCGGCCGTGATCACCGATATGGTCTTCCGCGACGATTCGATGCGCATCGCGGCAGCCAACACCGCCGCCGGGGAGCCGACGCATGTGTACGAATTCGGCTGGCGCAGTGGAGTTCCCGACCTCGGTGCCTGCCACGTGCTGGAGATCCCCTTCGTCTTCGACAAACTCACCGAGGCACATCCGCTGACCGGACCGAACCCGCCGCAGCCACTGGCCGACGAAATCCACCGGGCCTGGGTCGATTTCGCGACGCACGGCGATCCGGGTTGGGCGCCGTTCGGAACGGACCGGCAGGTGCGGAGGTTCGACTTCCCGAGCTCGACCACCGTGCCGGATCCGCACGCCGCGGAGCTGCGGGCACTGCGGGAATCGGGCAGCCGGTTGCACCGCGAGTGATCAGGCGACGATCGTACGCAGCCGGGAGCCGGTCGGTTCCCGGATGACATGGAGGCGGCTGGGAATGCGCTGGCGCATCTCGTCGACGTGGCTGACCACCCCGACCACCCTTCCGCCCGAACGCAATTCGTCCAGTACACCCATCACGGCGTCGAGGGTGTCGGCGTCGAGGCTGCCGAATCCCTCGTCGATGAACAGGGTGTCCAGGACCAGGCCACCGGATTCCGCCGCGACCACATCGGCGAGGCCGAGAGCCAGTGACAGCGAGGCCATGAAGGTTTCGCCACCGGACAGTGTTTTCGCGGGACGGACGGCGCCGGTGTAGTCGTCGCGGATGTCCAGGCCGAGACCACCGCGGCGGCCGCGCGGCCCGGCCGCATCGGAATGGACGAATTCGTAGCGGCCGCCCGACATCCGCCGTAGGCGGGCCGAACCGGCGATGGCGACCTCCTCCAGCCGCGCGGCGAGTACATAGGAGCGCAGGGACATGCGGCGGTTGTTGGCGCCGCGTCCCGCGACCACGTCGGCGAGCCCCTCGAGTTCGGTGTGCGCCTGCTGTAGCGGGGCGATGCGGTCGGCCGCGGCCCACAGCTGGCTGCCGAGGTCCTCGAGTTGTGCTACGCGGCGGGTGCTTTCGGCGTGCGCGGCGACCGCGGCGTCCAGCGCGCGGCGCGCCTCGGCCACGGCCGCCTCGACCTCGGTGAGGTTCACCGCGTCGGCGTCGGCCGCGGCCCGGACCGCGGGTTCGGCGAGAACCGCTTCGGCGTGCGCGCGGCGGCGGTCGGCGGCGACGAGCTCGGCCTCCATCTCGGTCTGCTGCTGCGGGGTCCGGGTCGCGGCCGCGACGACCTTCGCGTAGGCCGCGAGCACCGTGTGGTCGGGCGCGTCCGACGCCGAGCGTTCCGGCTGCGGCTCGGCGGCGACCTGCAGGTCGGCGGCGCGGGCCGTGTGTTCGACGCGGCGGGCGAGGTCGACGAACTGATCGCCGGCGACGGAGGCGTCGGTGCGGGCGGTGAGCAGATCCGTGGCATCGGCGATGAGCGCTTCCAGGCGGGCGCGGCGACGCTCAACCGTGCCGTCGGCACCGGCGGCAACCCGGACTCGCTCGGTGAGTTCGGCCAGCCGCCGATCGGCGGACAGAATGCGTTCCTGGACGGCGCTGCCGCGGCTTTCGAGTTCCCGCAGGCGCGTGTGCAGTTCGGTTTCGGCGGTGCGCAACCGCTCCACCTCGGCGGTGCGATCGGCGGCGGCGCTCGCCTGCTGCTGCGCGGACCGGAACTGCTCGGTCGCCGCGTTCACGGCAGCGGCCAGTTCCGTGTGGTCGCCGTCGCCGCCGCGCTCCACGAGCAGTTCGATCCGCCGTTCCAGTTCCGTGCGGCGGGTGAGCGCGCGGTCGCGGCGCTGTTCGGCGTCGCGTTCCGCCTGTACCGCCGCGTCCTCGTCGGATTTCGCGACGGTGACGGCGGTGGGCCGGGCGGGGGCCGGATGGTCGCCGGAACCGCAGACGCTGCACGGTTGGCCCTCGACGAGCGCACCCGCCAGCTCGGCCGCCATACCGGCGAGACGGCGTTCGCGAATATCGAGGGTGCGCTCGCGCGCATCGGCGTGTGCTGCGCGGGCCCGCTCGAATGCCTCGGTGGCCGTGGACAATTCCTTCCGCGCGCCCACCAGCTCGACCGCCGCCTCCGCCGCGGCACGCGTGCGCTCGCATTCGCGTTCCAAGCCCGGCAGCGCTGCCCGCGCATCCGCCGCCTCCCGCAGCGCCACCTCGGCCGAGCGAATGGCCTGCGGCAACTGCTCCCTGCGCTGCGCCAGCTGTTCCAGCTCGCGCGCGGCGGCGGCGTATTCCGTTCGTAGACCGGCCAATTCGGTGGTCAGGCGGACGGCGTTCTCCGCGTCGGCGCGGACCTCTTCCAGGGAGCCGATATGTGCCGACCACCGTTGGACAGCGGCGTCGATACCGCGCGGAGTCGTGGGGTGCACAGTGTCGTCCGCTGCGCGCGGGTTGTCGGATTCGTCGGCCGGGGCATCATCGACCGCACCGGGAATCTTCTGCTCGGCCGACGGGCCGGGCTCATTATGGGCGCGGGCGGCGGGGCGAGTCCGGTCACTGCGCGACGCCGCCGTTGCGGGGCGGACGAGGTCGATGGAGAACAACTCCAATTCGACCGGCTCGTCCACCGCATCGTGCTCCTCTGGCGGAGGAACAGAGAGGGCGAACAGCGTTGCGCCGTCAGTTGTTTCGGCGTCGCCGTGGTCGGTCGCCACTGTGGCCGCCGTTTCCTGAGGCTCGTCCTCTGCCTCCGCGGCCTCCCCGGCATGCGCTTCGCTGGAGGGGCTCCATTCGGCCACCATTACGTCATGTGTCGACGCCGGGGCGGCTTCCCCCGCGGCTTGTCCGTGGCCGGCGGCCGTGCCGGTCGGAACCGATTCCGCCGCGGATCGGTCGCCCTCGCTCGAGCTCACCGAGTCCAGACCGTGGCGGCTCTCGCCTGCGGTGGCGGCGGCGCCCTCTTCGTCGGCGTCGGCGCGGCCGATCTCCGGAATGGCCGTCAGTTCCTCGGCCAACTCGGTATCAACCAATTCAGCAGCGGCGAGATCGCTTGCTGCCCAAGTTGTTCCGGGAAGCTCGGCGGATTCCGGTTCGAGCAGCCGGACGGCCAGGCGTTCGGCCAGGTCACGGGCTTCGTCGGTGCGGCGGCGCAGGGCCATGGCGGCGGTGCGGGCGTCGGCGAGCGCGGCAGCCACCGGTTCGACGCGGCGGGCGCGGTCCAGATCGGCCTGCAGCCGGTCGCGATGGGACGCGCCGGTGGTGTAGTCGTCGAGGTAGCGGCGGGCGATCGCGGCGCGTTCGCGACGCTCCTGTACGCGGCGATGTTCTTCGGCCGCGGACTGCCGGCGCGCCGAATCCTGCTGGCAGCGAGCAAGTTCCGCCGCCGAACGCTCGGCCTCGGCGCGCGCCTGCGTAAGGAGCTGCTGTGACCATTCCACGGCCTCGAGCGGGCCGACGGCTTCGGTGGCGCCCAGGCCCGCGGTAATCGCGACCTGGGCGATCAAGCGGTCGACGCTCTGGCGGTGAATGTCCAGCTGCGCGCCGCTCTCGCGCCGCCGCTGCGCCAGCCACTGTTCGGCCGTGCCGAAGCGCTCGGTGTCGAACAGTCGCTCGAGCAACTTCTCCCGATCCTCGTTGTCCGAGCGCAGAAAGCGCGCGAAATCGCCCTGCGGGAGCAACACCACCTGGAAGAACTGATCGGCACTCATCCCCAGCAGCCGGCTCACCTCGTCGCCGATATCGGGGATGCGCGACAGATGTTGTCCGCGCCCGTCCAGCCATTCCAGTGTCGCCGCGGCTTGTTCGGTCCGCATACCGGTGCCGCGCTTCTTCGGCCGCTCGAACTCCGGCGATCTGGTCAGGCGCAGCCGGCGACCGCCGAGCGTCGCCTCCAGCACCACCCGCGGCGCGGTCTGCGCATCGGCGTGGTCGGAGTGCAGGCGCTTACTCTCGCCCCGCGCCCCCGGCACCCGGCCGTAGAGCGCGAACGCGATCGCGTCGAGCACCGTCGTCTTCCCCGCGCCGGTATGGCCGTGCAGCAGGAACAGACCGTCGGCGCCGAGCTCGTCGAAATCGACCCGGGCCGTCTCGGCGAACGGCCCGAAGGCCGTGAGCTCCAGCCGATGCAGCCTCATGCGGCCCCCGTCCGGGCGTCGGTCATGCCGACAACTCCGCCGAGGCTGCCACCACTTCGGCGACGGGTTCGCGCCCGGCCGCGGACAGTGCCTGCTCGATCAGCGCCATCTCCCCCGCCGTCGGTTCACCGCGCACATCGCTGAGAAAGCTGTGCGCGATCTCGCTGTCGCGGCGGCCGTGTACCCGTTCGCGGTAGCGCAGCTGCGCATTGCCCTCCGGGCGAGACCATTCCACGTGCACCGCGTGTGGAAACCGCTCCCGCAGCCGGCGCAGCGCATCGACGGGGCGGGCGTGATCGGTGAGCACCGCGGAGACGTAATCGTCCTCGGCGTCGGCATATTCGGCTGCGGACAGCAGCTCGTCCAGCACACCGGTCAGCTGGCGCAGTCCACGCACCACCGGCAGATCGTGGCGCTGCACCGATACCAGCCCGGCGGCGTCCAGATCGACGATCCACACCGCCTTGCGATGCGACCGCTCCGCGAACGAATACGGCAGCGGCGAGCCGGAATATCGCACCGACTCCGACAACGTCTGGGGTGAATGTAGATGGCCCAGCGCGACGTAATCGATGCCCTCGAACGCGCTCAGCGGAACGGTCTCCACCCCGCCCACTGCGATCGAACGTTCCGAACCGGTCGCCTCGGCACCGACCACGAAGGCGTGTGCCAGCACCACGGTGCGCGGATCACCGCGGCGTTGCCGGTCCGCACGGATACGGGCCAGCGCGGCATCCAGAATCTCGGCATGCGAACGCGCCTGCGGCACATCCAGTTCCGCGCGGGTGATTTCGGGCTCCAGATATGGGATGCCGTAGCAGGCGACGGGTCCGTGCTCGTCGGTGAGCACGACCGGCCGATCCACCTCCGCCACCGACGTCCGCAGATGCAGTCCGCCCGCCGCGGCGAAGCTGCCGAGGGCGCCCAGCCGAGTGGGTGAATCGTGATTACCCGAGGTCGCGACGATCGTCGCTCCGGCGGCGCGGATCGCCTCGAAACCCTTGTTGCACACCGCTATCGCGTCCGCGCTCGGAATCGACCGGTCGTAGACGTCACCCGGTACCACGACCACGTCGACCTGCTGCGCGGCCACGAGTTCCGCCACCGCCTCCAGCGCACGCGCCTGATCGGCCAGCAGGTCGACACCGTGAAAGGTGCGCCCGATGTGCCAGTCCGAGGTATGCAGCATCCGCATGTGGGAAGAGGCTAAGCCATCTCACCGACAAGGTTGAATCGCTTCGGCGTGTCGACGGGTGATGCTGGAGAATTGCCGGGATCCGCGAACTTGTCGGTGGGATAGGGCACTATCGGGCGCATGACCGCATCGATGCTGTTCGCGTTGTTGTTGGTGTTCTGCGCGGGGGCCGGCCTCGGGTGGCTGGGCCATGCCGCCCGGGCGGGACAGCGGGCGGCCACGGCCGAAGCTCGGCTCGCGGCGCTGCGGGACAACGAACAGCTGCTGCGGCAATCGCTCGGCGCCGCGAGTGCGGATGCGGCACGGCACAATTCGCAGGCCATCGGCACCCTGGTCGAACCGCTGCGCGAGGCCCTGGGCAGTTTGAACCAGCACATCCAGCAGGTCGAGCACCACCGCATCAACGCCTACTCCGGGTTGCGCGAACAGGTCGCGGGGATGCAGCGGATCTCCCAGCAGTTGTCCACCCAGACCGGCGAGCTGGTGTCGGCATTGCGCGCACCACAGGTGCGCGGGCGCTGGGGTGAGATCCAGCTCGAGCGGGTCGTCGAACTGGCGGGGATGGCCAAGCACTGCGACTTCGACACGCAGGTCACCGCGAGCGGCCGCGACGGCCTGATCCGGCCCGACCTGGTGGTGCGGCTGGCCGGTGACCGCCAACTGGTGGTCGACGCCAAGGTGCCGCTGACGGCCTATCTGGACGCCACCGGGGAAACGGATCCGCGCCGGCGCACCGACCATCTGGCCCGGCACGCCAAACACCTGCGCGCGCATGTCGACCAGCTGGCCGGCAAGGCGTACTGGGAGGCCTTCGATCCCAGCCCGGAATTCGTGATCCTGTTCATCCCGGGCGATCCGTTCCTCGACGCCGCACTGACCGCCGATTCCGACCTCCTCGAATACGCGTTCGGCCGCAACGTGATTCTCGCTACACCGACCACCTTGATCGCATTACTGCGCACCGTCGCATTCGGCTGGCGACAGGAGGCACTTTCGCGAGACATGGCAACCGTTCAGCAACTGGGCCGGGAGCTCTACACCCGGTTGTCCACCACGGGCAGCCATCTCGACAAGCTCGGCACCCAACTCGGTAAGGCCGTCGACGCTTTCAACCACACCGTGGCCTCGATCGAGTCGCGCGTGATGGTCACCGCGCGCCGGCTGCACGATCTCGACATCGGCGATCGCGCCGTACCGGCAATTGCTCCCGTCCAGTCGTGGCCGCGCGCGGTAGGCTTCTCGGACACCAACGAGTAACTCCGGCAGCAGCCCGGCCTCGACACACGTTCCGGCCGCGGCAGATAGTGTGCTTTACGTGGCAGCTACCCAACGCGAGCGATCCGATGTACCCGCCTCGCACCTCTCGATCGTCCCGTCGGTGCCCGGCATCCCCGCCGGCGCCGCGGTGTTGATCGCGGTGGCGTGCACTTTCATCGGATTTTTCATCGACTCCGGAAACAGCGGCAAGGAGCTGACCCATGTGTTCGCCGCGTTCTACATCATCGGATGTGTGATCGCGGCATGCGTGGTGCGCTATCGCGGCCTGTTCACCACCATGGTGACCCCGCCGCTACTGCTGTTCATCGCCGTCCCGCTGGCCTATCAGCAGCTGACCGGGCACAGCTCGACCTCGGTGAAGGACATTCTGCTGAACCTGGCCATTCCGCTGGTGAACAGATTCCCGACCATGGCGCTGGCGACGGTCCTGGTGCTGGGCGTCGGCGCCCTGCGGGTGTGGCTGTACCGCAACGCCGACACCACTGCGCGTCCCACCCGGGAACGCGGCAGCGACAGCTGGAACCCGCGTTCGGCCGCCGGCCGTGCGCGTCGCGCCCGTAGCGAAGCCGCCGGCGGCGAGACCCTGCGGCGTAGCTCCCGCGGTCAGAAGCGCGGCGCGGAGGCCACCAAATCCGCCAAGGCGCCCAAGCGTGGCGATTCGGCCGCTCGCGGATCCGGGACGGCCAAGCGGGCCGCGGAACCGGAACCCGCACGGGCGGCGCGCCGCACGGGCGGCAAGGTGGCCGAACGCCCGCCGCGTGTCGCCGCGGCCGCGTCCTATCCCCGCACCGGTGAGCGCACCCGGACCGCGGAACGCACCCGAGTCGCCGAACCGCAGCCCCGCCGCGGCCGGCCGCAGCCACCGAGCGATGTGCCCCCGCACCCGCGGCCGAACGTGCGCTACCGCGACCGCTGAGCCGAACGTCACGGGCGCCGAACCGGTTACGGCTCCGCCCGCAGCGGTCATCCCCGAAATCCCCACGCCCACTCATCGCCTCGCCCCGGCGGGCCGTTACCGTTGCGCCCCAAGCGTTTCCGCGATCGCGCGGAAACGTGGAGATGCAGCGAGGGAGACTCAGCGACGGCCGGTGGTGCGCAGTTCTCGCGGGAGGGCGAAGACCAAGGTCTCGTTCGCGGTGGTGACGGGCTGGACCTCGCCGTAGCCGTGTTCGGCGAGGAGGTCGAGCACGCCGCGCACCAGGATCTCGGGAACCGAGGCGCCGGAGGTGACACCGACGGTGGTGACGCCCTCGAACCAGGCCGGGTCGACCTCGCGGGCGAAATCGACCAGATAGGAGGCGCGCGCGCCCGCGTTCAGGGCGACCTCCACCAGCCGCTTGGAGTTGGAGGAGTTGCGGGAGCCGACGACGATCACCAGATCGCATTCGGGCGCCATCGCCTTCACCGCGACCTGACGGTTCTGGGTGGCGTAGCAGATGTCGTCGCTGGGCGGGTCCTGCAGATTCGGGAAGCGCGTGCGCAGCCGCTGCACCGTCTCCATCGTCTCGTCCACCGAGAGCGTGGTCTGCGACAGCCAGATCACCTTGTTCTCGTCGCGCACCTCGACGCCGTCGACCGCGTCGGGGCCGTCGACCAGCTGAACGTGGTCGGGCGCCTCACCGGCGGTGCCCTCGACCTCCTCGTGGCCCTCGTGGCCGATGAGCAGGATGTCGAAGTCGTCGCGGGCGAAGCGCTTGGCCTCCTGGTGCACCTTCGTCACCAGCGGGCAGGTCGCGTCGATGGTGTGCAGATTGCGGGCGGCCGCGGATTCGTGCACAGCCGGCGACACGCCGTGCGCGGAGAAGACGACCACCGCGCCCTCCGGCACCTCGTCGGTCTCGTCGACGAAGACCACGCCGCGCTCGCGCAGGGTCTCGACCACGTGGCGGTTGTGCACGATCTCCTTGCGCACGTAGATCGGCGCACCGTGCTTCTCGAGGGTGCGCTCCACGGTTTCCACCGCCCGGTCCACACCCGCGCAGTAGCCGCGTGGTTCGGCGAGCAGCACCCGCTTGCCCGCGCCGGCACCGACCGCATCGGCCGACCGGGCGATTCCGACATTCAGGGGGATAGCCGAGGACATGTTCACAGCTTACGTGCGCCGGCCGACGGGGAAAGTCCCGCCCGCGAACCGCGGGTACGCCGGTGTGGCGCGACGCGCGACAATGGAACACGTGAACTCTGTTCTTTGCATCACCGGCCGTTTCGGGCAGGCTAGGGACATGTTCCGACCTCCCTACCTGGCCCGGGTCGCCGCTGGGGCCGCCGTCTACGCCCTCGAGGAAACTCGCCGGTTACCCACTGTGGCAATCCATCTGCCGATCACCGCGATCAGCCAGTTGCTGCAGACCTCGATGCATCTGCAGCAGTTCGTGACCAGCCTCGCCCTCAAGGGTGACGAGGTCTTCGACCGGCTGGCCAATCGCCCGGTGGAGCAGCCGGAATGGGCCACCTTCGACGAGGACCTCGACGACGAGCAACCGTTCGGCAGCGGCGATTTCGGCGCGCGGGGCGACCGCGATCTCGCCGCCCGGCTCAGCCGCTTCGATCTTTTCGCCGAATCCGACCCGGCCGCGGGTGTCCCGGAACCCACGGCGCCGGTCACTCCGTCGGCGACGAACGGCTATGCCGCATCTCACACTGCGGAATCGGACACTACGGAAGCGGCCACCGCCGAAACGGACACGGCGGAGACCACCGCCGCCGATGCCGTCGAAACGGGGACGAACTCCGTCGAAACGACCGGCGAGGACACGGACAACCCCGGAACGGACAACCCCGGAACGAGCAACCCCGGCACCGCGGCGCCGGCGGAACCGCGTGGAGTGGTCGAACCCGAGGTCGCCGCCCGGTACGGCTACGCGAATATGACGCTGGCTCAGCTGCGGGCCCGGCTGCGCATGCTCAGCGCCGAGGAGTTGGCCGAACTGCTGGCCTACGAGCAGCAGACCCTGGACCGGGCGCCGTTCGTGACCATGCTGACGAACCGGATCGCCACCGTGCAGGCCAAGTGACCGACTCACACGCCGACGCGCCGGCCGCCGGGGCACGAGCCTCCGGGGAACCGGCGCGTTCTGCTGCCCGCCCCGCCAACTCGGCCGAACAGCCGTGGCCGGTGCGCACCATCGCGATGAAGGTCGCGCAGTGGATCGACCGGCTCGGCAGCGTCTGGGTGGAGGGCCAGATCACCCAGATCAATCTGCGCCCCGGCACCCGCACCGCGTTCCTGGTGCTGCGCGATACCGCCGCCGACATGTCGCTGTCGATCACCTGCGATCCGCAACTGCTGCGCGCCTCGGCCGTCCCGCTGCAGGAGGGCAGCCGGGTGGTGGTCTACGGAAAACTGTCGTACTTCACCGGCCGGGGCACGATCTCGTTGCGCGTCACCGAGATTCGCCCGGTCGGCATCGGCGAGCTGCTGGCCCGCATCGAACGTCTGAAGGCGCTGCTGGCCGCGGAGGGGTTGTTCGATCCGCGGCTGAAGCGGCCGATGCCGTTCCTGCCCAAGGTGATCGGCCTGATCACCGGTCGCGCCAGCGCCGCCGAACACGATGTGGTGACCGTGGCCCAGCAGCGGTGGCCCGCGGTCCGTTTCGAGATCCGCAATACCGCCGTGCAGGGGCCGACCGCGGTGCCGCAGATCCTCGACGCGCTGGCCGAGTTGAACGAGCACCCGGAGGTCGAGGTGATCGTGCTGGCGCGCGGCGGTGGCAGTGTCGAGGATCTGCTGCCGTTCTCCGACGAAACCCTGTGCCGCGCGATCGTTTCCGCGACCACCCCGATCGTCAGCGCGATCGGGCACGAGCCGGACAATCCGCTCTCGGACTACGTCGCGGACCTGCGCGCGGCCACCCCCACCGATGCGGCCAAACGGCTGGTTCCCGACGCCGCCGCCGAACTCGCGGGCGTCCGGGAACTGCGCGCCCGTTCGGCCGCGGCATTGCGCGGCTGGGTCGATCGTGAGGCGCGCGCCCTGCAGCAGCTGCGCTCGCGCCCGGTACTGGCCGATCCGCTGCGGATTCTGGACCAGCGCCACGACGAGATCGAGCGGCTGCGCACGGCGGCCCACCGCGCCGTCGACCACTGCCTCACCAGCCAGGCCACCACCGCGCGCCATCTGCGCGACAAGCTCACCGCGGTGGGCCCGGCCGCCACCCTGGCGCGCGGATACGCTGTCGTGCAACGGGTTACCGGTACGGAGCGCCACGTCGTCCGCGCCGTCGCCGACTCCCCGCCGGGCACACAATTACGTATCCGGGTCGCCGACGGCGCGATCAGCGCCGCGGCCCTGGGCAGTCAGGCCCTCGCGAATCCCATACCGGCCCAGCGGGTTACGGAACGGCCGGCACCGGCGTCCGAACAGGAGGAATCGTCATGACCGAGAGCGACGTCACCGAAATCGCGACCTTCGGCTACGAACGCGCCCGCGACGAACTGGTCAACGTGGTGAAGATGCTCGAACAGGGCGGAATGGACCTCGACGATTCGCTCGCCCTGTGGGAACGCGGCGAGGCACTGGCCAACCGGTGCGAGGAACATCTCGCCGGAGCCCGCCGCCGGGTCGAGGACGCCCTGTCCCGGCGCGGCGGAGACCAGGACTGAGCATGGATATCCGTCGCGTCGTCCCGGATCTGCGGGTCGCCGATATGGAACGGGCCCGCGCCTTCTATCGGGCGCTGGGCCTCGACGAGGTGATGGATCTCGGCTGGGCGGTCGGGCTGGCCTCGCCGAGCAATCCGACCGCGCAGATCCTGCTGATCGACGCCGACGCCGAGGACCCGCAGCCGGATATCAGCGTCGAGGTCGCCGATGTGGACGCCGCGCACGAGGCGATGGTCGCGGCCGGGGCCGAGGTGGTCTACGCGCTGCGGGACGAGCCGTGGGGTGTGCGGCGGTTCTTCGTCCGCGATCCGGACGGCACCGTGGTCAACGTCGTGAGCCACCGCTGAGCCCGCGCTCAGGCCCCGGTAGCAGGGGCTCGAAGTTGTAGCAGCGCTCAGGGCTGCAGCGGGGCCGCGGCGTCCACGGCCTGCGCGAGCGTCAGATAGGCCGCCTCGTTGGCCGCCCCCTTGAGCAGCACGCGGCTCTGCCCGAAGTCCGAGATCCAGGCCGACTCGCTGCCCTGCACGTGGTACACGGTCCACTTCTGATTGCCCACCATCCGGGATCCCGACGGGCTGCGGGTGTCGACGACGTGGGCGGCCAGCGCGCTCTCGCTCGCATTGCTCTGGCTCAGCTGCAGGTAGGTGCCGTTGGAGGTGATGAAACCGACCGTGCTGACGGTGCCGCCGCCGGATCCGGTGACGGTGTCACGGCTACCGGAATTGGCCTTCCAATCCCTCGGCACCGCGGGGTCGCGAATCGGGAAGGGCAGCGCCTTGGCGTCGTCGTGCAGGGCCGACTGGACGTCGAAGTTCGGCACCTGACCGGGCGTGGGTCCGTGCGCGGAGAAGCTGCACTGGCTGGCCACCGCGGCCAGCACCACGCAGATCAGTACCAGCGGGATCAGCGACCAGATCAGATCCCGGTAGTCGTTGAGGATGCGTGGTTTCTGCGACACGACCCAAGTATCCACGCGCCGCCGAACCCGCCGAGCCTCGCCCTCGGGCCGGGAGGCCGACATCACAGCGGTCCCCACCGGCGCGGACGCTCTTCCCGCGAAGTGGAACAGCAGTACCTGAATGGCGGATCCGACCGTTCTGCGACAATTCACGCAGCAATACACAACTCGAGGAGGCACCGTCATGACGGCACCCACACCCGCAACCAGTCGCCGCCGCGAGGCCCCGGACCGCAACCTCGCATTGGAGTTGGTCCGGGTGACCGAGGCCGGTGCGATGGCCGCGGGCCGCTGGGTCGGCCGCGGTGACAAGGAGGGCGGCGACGGGGCGGCCGTCGACGCGATGCGGCAGTTGGTGGCCACCGTCTCCATGCGCGGCACCGTCGTGATCGGTGAGGGCGAGAAGGACGAAGCCCCGATGCTCTACAACGGCGAGGCCGTGGGCGACGGGACCGGTCCCGAGGTCGACTTCGCCGTCGACCCGATCGACGGCACCACGCTGATGTCCAAAGGGTCCCCGGGTGCCATCTCGGTGCTGGCCGTCGCCGAACGCGGCGCCATGTTCGATCCGTCGGCGGTGTTCTACATGGAGAAGATCGCGGTCGGCCCGGAGGCGGCCGATGTGATCGACCTGTCCGCCCCCATCGCGGAAAACCTGCGCCGGGTGGCCAAGGCCAAGAATTCGCTGGTCTCCGACCTCACCGTCTGCGTGCTGGACCGGCCCCGCCACGCCCGCCACATCCAGGAGGTTCGCGACGCGGGTGCGCGCATCCGCCTGATCTCCGACGGCGACGTCGCCGGCGCCATCGCCTGCGCCCGCCCCGAATCGGGCACAGACATGCTGGTCGGCATCGGCGGCACCCCCGAGGGCATCATCGCCGCGGCCGCGCTGCGCTGTATGGGCGGTGCGCTGCAGGGCAAGCTGGCCCCCACCGACGACGCCGAGAAGCAGAAGGCGCTCGATGCCGGTCACGATCTCGACCGCATCCTGAGCACCGAGGACCTGGTCTCCGGTGAGAACGTCTTCTTCTCCGCCACCGGCGTCACCGACGGCGACCTGCTGCGCGGCGTGCGCTACTACAGCGGCGGCGCCTCGACCCAGTCGATCGTGATGCGCTCCAAGTCCGGCACCGTGCGCATCATCGACGCCTACCACCGCCTCACCAAGCTGCACGAATACGCCTCGGTCGACTTCGTCGGCGACGAGGACGCGATTCCGCCGCTGCCGTAACGTTGGCCTCCGCTTCGCTGCGGCGGGGTTTCGGCCCCTTGGCCTCGATGGGGCGCTCCGGGGAGGGAACGCGGTGGCGGGGCCGGCGGTTCACTGCGCCGATTCGATCATCAGATACTCGAGGCGGGCCGTGTCGTCGGCGTTGTCACCGATGTCGACGACGGCGACGAACTCGCGGTCTTCCGCTCGGCGCTGCAACAGGCCCCACGAGTGGGCGAGATACCAACCGGCACCGGTGGTTCCGCGCGGTCCCAAGCCGGCGCAGAAGATCCGGTATCGGCCAGGGTGCAGATCCGGATCCGGTCGCACTCGCGCGATGACACCGACGCTGTGGCCGTCGCGCGAGCCGTACCGGCTGCCGTCGGCCAACGCCACCTGTTCGATGCGACGACCCCGGCCGTCGAGATCGAACAGCGGCCGGTCGACGCTGTCGAAATACCTTCGTGTGCACGCGTTGCCGGTGAGTCCGAAGCTGATGTAAGGGCGCTCACCGTGTGCGACGACCTCGCGATCACTGCGGACGTCGGCCGAGAAACCGGCATGGCGCTGGAGCATCGACAGCACGTACAGCAGCCCACGAAACTCCTTCTCCGGCAAGGCCGCCAGCACATCCGAGCGGTGGTCGGCCGCGATTGCGCGAATCTTCCGCTCGAACGAATGCCGATCGGACACCGCGAGCGCCCGGCGTGCGCGCGCCGACCGCAGCGGTAGCTTGAACGCCGGATACACGAGAGTGACACCGCTGGTGAGCATCTCGGCTCCGAGAAAGGCCGCGAGTTCGACGTCGTCGGGCGGAAGATCCGGCTCGTCCACGCCGATCGCGACCGGTGTGGGCTCGGTTGCCGTCCGGAACAAACTCTCGATCGCCCAGCCGGGGAACATCTCGGCCAGCACCCGGCAGTGGTAGTCGCGTGGAAGCCCGACCATTTTACCCGAAAGCCATTGATAGAACTGCGTTTTCGCGGGCCCATAGCCGGGCGCTCGCGGTGCCCGATCGGCATTCGTTCGAGCGGAAGATTCGCGCAATCGCGGCCGACCAC
>NZ_PYHT01000043.1:0-25851 GCF_003023875.1 Nocardia sp. MDA0666 | reverse complement strand
AGATGGAGTGCTGGGCCATGCAGGCCTACGGCGCGGCCTACACGTTGCAGGAGCTGCTGACCATCAAGTCCGACGATGTGGTCGGTCGTGTGAAGGTCTACGAGGCGATCGTCAAGGGCGAGAACATTCCCGAACCGGGCATCCCGGAATCGTTCAAGGTTCTGCTCAAGGAACTGCAGTCACTGTGCCTCAACGTCGAAGTGCTGTCTGCCGACGGCTCGGCGATCGAATTGCAGCAGGCCGACGACGACGTCGTCGACCGCACCGCCGCGAATCTCGGAATCAGCCTGTCCGGCAACGAATCCGCCGCGGCGGATCTGGGCTGAGCGCGTGACCGCGCACCCCACGGGTGCGCGGTCACCTGCTCTCGGCCGCGTCGAATGCCGGGCCGAGTGGAGCCAGCGCGGCCCGGAGCTGCTCGGGCAGCGATCCCGCGGGCACGACGAAGCCGGCGATAGCCTCGGCGGGTTGCAGCCATTGTTCGAGCGCGACGCGAACCGCGGCCGCGACGGCGGCGGCGAGTACTCGCGCGGTGAGTCCTGAGGTTTCGCCCAGCCGCGCGGCGATCACATCCTCGAGTGCGGACGTGATCGCCGTCGTGGTCTCGAGGAAAGCCGCCCGCAGCGCCGGGTGGGTGGTGATCAGCAGCAGGGCGTCGCGATGCCGGTCGCCCGGATCGGAGTACTGCGCGACGATCGCCGCGGTGACAGCCGAGGCCAGGCGTGCGTCCGCGGGCTGCTCGGCGATCGCCACGGCGACCCGCGCCTCCCGGTCCGCGGCGACGGCGGCGACGATCGCCTCTTCCCGGCTGGAGAAATAGTTGTTGTACGTCCGCGGCGACACCCCGGCAGCCTCGGCGATGTCCTCCACCCGCACGTTGTCCGGCCCGCGTTCCAGGGCCAGCCGCATCGCCGCTTCCCGCAGCGCTACCCGGGTGGCCTGCTTCTTGCGCTCCCGCAGAAAGAAGGGCCCATCCACATGCGTGGCAAAGGAATGACCTACGACACTGGCTTCGTCCGCAACGGGGCTTCCTCCCGGGCGACACCGCGATGGATCGCGTCGGCCACCTGTTCTCCGAGCCCGCCGAGCGCGCCGGCCGGATCGCCGAGGTGAGCGCCCGCCTCGACGAGTTCCTGCGGGAGGCGGTGACGGCGGTCCGGCGACATTTCCTCGGCACACTCACCTACTGCGCGATACCGTTCGAGCAGATCGATTGGGCGCCTTTCGATGTCGTCTCCATCGAGCTGATCCGCTCGGCCGAGGTCGCCGACCGGTTCCGCGAGGGGGTGCGCGCTCTGGTCGCTCAGGGAAAGCCGTTGGCCATCACCGGATTCGGCACCGCGACCTGGCGGGGTTCGGCCGACGTCGCGCCGCGCAGTATGGAGATCGTCGACTACGACCCCGTCACCGGGGCACCGATCCGCCTGGACGGGGACTACGTCCGTGACGAGGCCGGTCAGGCCGCGCACCTGCGCGAACTGCTCGAGATCTTCGACAGCGAGGGTGTGGATTCCGCCTTCGTCTTCCTGTTCGCACTCCACAGCCATCCCCACCGCCCCGACGGCGACCCACGCGATGATCTCGACCTCGCCGGGCTGGGCATCGTGAAGGTTCTCGAAGACCGCCACGGCACCACCTATCCGGATATGACCTGGGAACCGAAAGCCGCCTTCACCGCTGTCGCGGAGTTCTACGGCAGCGCCGCGTAAGCCCTACCCCGCGGCGAACGCACCCGCCTGCGCCGCCAGCACCGCCGCGGTGGCCGCCCGTCGCGGCCCCTCCGGATCGGCCGGAGTCCGCAACAACACCAACTGGTGGTACAGCGGCGCGGTCGCCGCGACAAGCACTGCGCGCGCATCGGTTTCGGATGGGATCTCGCCACGGCGGATCGCCCGCTCCACGACGATCTCGCATTGCGCATAGCGGTCCTCCCACAGCTGCCGCAGCGCCCGCGCCGCGTCCTCGGAGCGGAAGGACACCGCGATCAACGCCGAGGCGATCGACGACTCCTCGGTGAGTGAATCCTGGATCTCCCGGTTGAGTTCGGTGAGATCGCCTGTCAGCGAGCCGGTGTCGCGCGGCTGCCAGTCCAGATCGCTCGCGGCGGCGAAGACGTCGGCGATCAGGCCGCCGACATCGCGCCAGCGCCGATACACCGTGGTGCGGTGCACGCCCGCGCGGGCCGCCACCGCATCCACGGTCAGCGCGTCGTATCCGTGCTCGGTCAATTCGGCTTGCACCGCGGCCAGCACGTGTTCGCGGATGCGAGCGGTGCGCCCGCCCGGTCGTGACGTGGGCTGCCGGGCGGCCGCGGGCTCGTTCGCTGCAGATCTCATCGCCTTCATCCGGTTGCTCGTCGGGAGGGAGTATGCCATCATCCTAAAGCAACATTCGTCGCATTAAAGGGTGGTCGCGGTTTCCGCACTGTCCGATCAGCCACGGACAGAAGGGATTCCGCATGCCCGAACAACTTCCCGTCACGGACCCGACCACGCTGCATCCGATGCCGGGACAGCCGCGGGTCGTCCTGCTGAAACCCCTCGTCACCTCGCCGCTGATCGAGGTCGGCGAATACTCCTACTACGACGATCCGGACGACCCCACCACGTTCGAGACCCGCAACGTCCTGTACCACTACGGTCCGGAGAAGCTGATCATCGGCAAGTTCTGCGCCCTCGCCACCGGCGTGCGGTTCATCATGAACGGCGCCAACCATCGCATGGACGGGCCCTCGACCTTCCCGTTCCCCACCATGGGTGGCGCATGGTCCCGGCACGTCGATCTCCTCATGGAACTGCCCAACCGCGGCGACACGGTCGTCGGCAACGACGTCTGGATCGGCTACGGCGCAACGGTGCTGCCCGGAGTGCGCATCGGCCACGGCGCCATCGTCGGCGCCGGTTCCGTGGTGACCTCCGACGTCCCGGACTACGGCATCGTCGGCGGCAATCCGGCCCGGCTCATCCGTCACCGCTACAGCGCGGCGGAGATCGACCGTCTGCTGGCCCTCGCCTGGTGGGACTGGCCGCTCGCGCACATCGACGAGCACGTCCGCACGATCATGTCCGGCACCGTCGACGACCTCGAGAAAGCGGCGACCGCACAGCCCTCCCGAATCGAGTAACCGCATGCTCGAATCACCCACCCCCATCTCGCTCGCCGACTGGCTGCGCGACCACGCCGCGCCGCTGACCCACCTCGACCCCGACGGCCCGCTCGACGACCTGGAACCGCTGCGCGAGATCATCGGCGCGGCCCGGGTGGTCGCGATCGGCGAGAACTCCCACTTCATCACCGAGTTCCAGCGGATGCGGCAGCGCCTTCTGCGCTTCCTGGTCGAACGGTGCGGCTTCACCGTCCTGGCCTTCGAGTACGGCTTCAGCGAGGGCCTCCTCCTCGACGACTGGGCGCAGGGCGCGGGAACCGACGACGATCTGGCCGACCACCTGGCCGGCACCATCCCGGTGGGAGTCGGCGAACCGCTGCGGTGGATTCGCCGGTACAACGGCACGGGCGCCACGCCGGTGCGCTTCGCGGGTATCGACATTCCGGCGGCCGGCGGCTCCCTGCTCCCCGCGCTGGGCCCGGTCGCCGACTACCTGCGCGAGGTCGATCCGCAGACGCTGCCGGCGGTCGAGACGGCGATGCGAATCGCCGCTTCCTTCGCGGGCGCCTCCGCCGCCTCGGCCGCGCCGGCGTGGTCGCGTATCTCGGCCGGCGATCGGGACACCCTCAGCGCGAATCTCGCGCGCCTGCTGATCCGTTTCCGCGCCGTCGAATCGCTGTACGTGTCCCGCAGCGATCAGCGCGGCTACGACATCGCCCGTCACCGGCTCGAGGCCGCCTGCCACGCCGACTACGGATTCGGCGCCATGGCAGACCTTTTCGCCGGCACCGGGCTCACTGCCGACACCTCGGCCCGCGACAGCTATATGGCCGACTCGGTCCTGTGGCAGCTGCGACATCGCGAACCCGGAACCCGGATCGTCCTGGCCGCGCACAACGCCCATATCCAGAAGGAGCCGGTCTCGTTCGGCGGGCAGCAGCCGGCCGGATTCCCGATGGGGCACTATCTGCGCCGCGCGCTCGGCGACGATTACTTCGCCCTGGGCTTGACCAGTACCGCGGGACAAACGGCGGACATGTTCCCCGACGAGAACGCGCCCTTCGGCTTCACCATCGCGGCAACGCCTTTGGAGCCGGGTGAGCCCGGCAGTATCGAAGCCGCCTTCGCCGAGGCCGGCTTCGGGCCCGGTCTCGCCGATCTCCGCCGTGCACGCGGTGCGGTCAGCCCGGAAGACCGCCCGAGCCGCACCCGGTTGCAGAGCGCCTACCTCCACGTCCCGGTCCTCGACGCCTTCGACGGTATGCTCGACACCGCGATCTCCACCGTGGCCGACCTGGGTAGCGGAACGCACTGAGAATCAGCGGCATTCGGCCGAGCTCACCGACGCAGCGATGCCAATCAGAAACATTGGGCGTGGAGTATTACGGTCGTGGAATCGCTCCCACCCAAACACCTTCTGCTGGAGGCCTGCCGGGGTCTGACCTATGACGGTCATCCCGTGCTGAAATGCGCGTGCCGCCTCAGCGAATTGCACGAGCAGAGACTGTCCGCCGCGCCCGGGCCGACACTGGACATCGATCACGATCGGGCACAACTGGTTTCCGATATCGATCGCTGGGTCGCCACCGAATTACCCCGGGCGCACGGCGGCGCACGGATGCACACCGAAACGGTCGGCACGGTGATCGACCGGCTCGCCCAGTTCTCCGCACTGGCCTATCTGACGTTGACGCACGAACCCGACCGGTTGATCCACGATGCCTGGCGGCGGCTGTCGGAATTGGCGGTGGCCTACGACCATCTGGCCGGTGAGGTGACCGCGGGCCTGTGCCGGTTGCCCGATCTCAGCGGTCATCGCGACGAGGAGTGAACCACCGGCCGAACGGCGGCGCGGGCGAGGGAACCGACGCCGCCGATGGCTGGGGATGAGCGGATCAGGGCAGTCGATCCGCATCGGGGCGACCCGACACACCGATCCTGCGCCGACATCCTCGAGATACCCCCGGATGTTCCTGTGAACCGGCTGGCAGGTGCACATTGCGGTCGTTTCCGCAGGTCGGCGCCGCCCAGTAGTACCTCAGGCGGTCGCCGCGGCCGGCGGTCCGGCGGGCATCAGCGCGCGCACGGCATCGATGGTGTCGGCCTGCGCGGGCTCCTTGTCCGGCCGATAGCGCACCACCCGGGCGAACCGCAGTGCCACGCCGCCGGGATAACGCGAACTGGTCTGCACCCCGTCCAGGGCGATCTCGACGACCAACTCCGGCCACAGATAGACGGTATGGCCGTCGCGGGCGCGTTCGTGACGCGGGAATTCCGCGGTCTGCCACTGCAGCAGGGCGTCGGTGAGCCCCTTGAAGGTCTTGCCGACCATGATCGGGTCGCCGCCGTGCGGATCCCGCGCGCCCAGGTGCAGATTCGACAGATATCCGGTGCGGCGGCCGTATCCCCATTCGGCGCCGAGCACCACCAGGTCCAGGGTGTGCGCCGGTTTGATCTTCTGCCACGCCCGTCCGCGGCGGCCGGCCGCATACGGCGCGGACAGCGATTTGATCATGATGCCCTCGTGCCCGGCGGCCAGCGCACCGTCGAAATATTCGGCGACGGCCTCGGGCTCCGGATCGATCAGCGCCGGAATCATCTGCGCACCCGCCACTTTCGCCAACGCCACCCTGCGCTCGCGTAGCGGGGCATCGAGCAGATCCCGGCCGTCCAGGTGCAGACAGTCGAAGAAGTACGGATGCAGCAGCAGTTCCCTGCTCGACTTCACCGTCAGCCGCGGCTCCTCCGAGGCCGGGTCGGCGGCGAACCGGCTCATCGTCTCCTGAAACGGTCGCGGCCGGCCGGAATCGGTGAGCGCCAGCGTCTCGCCGTCGAGAACCACGCTGTCACAGGGCAGTTCGGAGACCAGCTGCACCAGTTCCGGCACGCCGGAGGTGATGTCGCGCAGCGTCCGGGTGAACACCCAGACCCGAGAACCCTTGCGGTGCACCTGGATCCGCGCACCGTCGAGTTTGTGCTCCACGCTCACATCGCCCGCGAATTCGCCGAGCACATCGTCGAGGGTGGCCCCCGGCGAGGCCAGCATCGGCTGGATCGGTCGGCCGACCTCCAGCCGGAATTCCGACAGCGCCGCCGCGCCGCCGGAGATGGCCGCGGCGGCGGTCACCGGCAGGCGCCCGGAGAGCATGTAGGCCCGGCGCACCAGTTCGGCCGGCACGTCGGCCGCCTCGGCCACCGCCTCGGCGACGATCGCGGTGAGCGCGCCTTGGCGCAGCTCACCGGTCAGCAGGCGAATCAGGAAGGCCCGTTCGGCATCGGTCGCCCGGGCGAGCAGGGCGGTGAGCAGTTCCCGCCGCCGCGCGACCGATCCGGAGCCGGCCACCGCCGCCAATTCCGTCAGCGCCTGATCGACCGCGGCCACGGTGAGCGTCGATTCGGGCGCCGGTTCCACCTCGATCCCGGCGACCGTCCGCCAGCCCGCGCCCAGCCTGCCCTGCGGTAGCTCACCGGAAATCCACGCGACGACCGGCAGCAATTCGCCCGATTCGGCCCGGCTCAGCAATTCGGCCAGACCCGCGATCTTGACCTTGCGCGACGCGGATGCCCGCACCGAATCCGACGCCGCGACCACATCCGAAAGCAGCACGGACTCGACGGTAGCCGCTCGGTGTGACATATAGCTCGAGTCCACTGCTAATTCTCCATTGGCAGCTTTGCGAAAGGTCCATAGTCTGGGCATATGGCCAAGACTTACGTCGGGGCGCGATTGCGACAGCTGCGCACCGAACGAGGGCTGAGCCAGATCTCGCTCGCCAAGAAGCTGGAGATCTCGGCGAGCTACCTCAACCAGATCGAACACGACGTGCGTCCGCTCACCGTACCGGTCCTGCTGCGGATCAGTGAGGTGTTCGGCGTAGACACCAGTTTTTTCGCCTCCCAGGACGACACGCGCCTGATCGCCGAGCTGCAGGAGGTGGTGATGGACACCGAACTCGGGATCGAGGCCGACGCGCAGGAGATCGCCGATATGGTGTCGGCCCATCCCAGCCTCGCCCGGGCGCTGGTGAACATGCACCGCCGCTACCGCAACACCACCGCACAGCTGGCCGCGGCCACCGAGGACCGCTTCTCCGACGGCAGCGGGTCGGGCGCCATCTCCCGCCCGCACGAGGAGGTGCGCGACTTCTTCTATCAGCGCCAGAACTACATTCACGAATTGGACACCGCCGCAGAGGAATTGGCGACTCGTATGCGCCTGCACGGCGGTGATCTGCGGCGTGAGCTCACCCGGCGGCTCACCACCGGTTACGGCGTGCAGATCGTCGAGCGGATCGACCTGGGTGACGGTGTGCTGCACCGCTACGACCCCGAGGCCCGCAAGCTCGAGATCGCCCCGCATCTGTCGGGCGGTCAGCGCGTCTTCAAACTCGCCACGGAACTGGCGTACCTGGAATGCGGTGATCTGATCGACAAACTGGTCGAAGAAGGCAATTTCGCCTCCGAGGACACCCGCACGCTCGCGAAACTCGGCCTCGCCAACTACTTCGCCGCCGCCACGGTGCTGCCCTATTCGCATTTCCACGAGGTCGCCGAGGATTTCCGCTACGACATCGAACGGTTGTCGGCGTTCTTCGCGCAGAGCTACGAAACGATCTGCCATCGACTCTCCACCCTGCAGCGGCCCAAACTGCGCGGGGTGCCGTTCTCGTTCGTGCGCGTGGATCGGGCGGGAAATATGTCGAAACGCCAGTCCGCCACCGGATTCCACTTCTCCTCCGCGGGCGGAACCTGTCCGCTGTGGAACGTGTACGAGACCTTCGCCTATCCCGGCCGCATCATGACGCAGATCGCCCAGATGCCCGACGGCCGCAAATACCTGTGGATCGCGCGCACGGTGGAGCGGCGCGCCACCCGCTACGGACAACCCAGCAAAACCTTCGCCATCGGCCTCGGCTGCGAATTGCGGCATGCCGGACGCGTGGTCTACGCCGACGGCCTGGACCTCAACGAACCCCAGGCCACCCCGATCGGCGCCGGTTGCCGCGTCTGTGAGCGCGCCAACTGCCCGCAGCGCGCGTTCCCGCCGCTGGGTAAATCCTTGGACATCAGCGAACACCGCAGCTCGATCTCGCCGTACGTCCTGCGCTGAGCCGACGGACTCCGGCGTGTTCCGGGCAAACGATGTCCCGATTCAGTGGAAACCCGGCCCACAGCGAGGGGCGGCTCGACGGCGCGTGCTCGACACTCGAGGAGCCGCGATCCGATCCTCCCGAGGAGCACGTCCATGACCACGAAACCGACCATCGTCCTCGTCCACGGCGCTTTCGCCGATTCATCCAGTTGGAACGGCGTCATCGCACGCCTGCGCGCCGAGGGCTACTCGGTGGTGGCCGCCGCCAATCCCTTGCGCGGCCTCGAAACCGATGCCGCCTACGTGGCCTCGGTCCTCGACACCATCGAGGGCCCGATCGTCCTCGCGGGTCATTCCTACGGCGGCAGTGTCATCACCGTCGCCGCGCACGACCGGCCCGCGGTCACGGCCCTGGTCTATATCGCGGCCTTCATCCCCGCGGAGGGCGAGAACGCGCTCGAACTGACCGGCAAGTTCCCCGGTTCCACGCTCGCGCCCACCACCGTCGCCCACCCGCTTCCCGGGGCGGCGGGCACCGAACTCCACATCCGTCAGGACGAATTCCCCGCCCAATTCGCCGCCGACGTGCCGGCCGACATCGCCGCCACCATGGCGATCACCCAGCGCCCGGTCGCGCTCGCCGCACTGGAGCAACCGGCTTCGGCAGCGGCATGGCGCGCCGTTCCCTCCTATTCGCTGGTCACCACCGAGGACAAGAACATCCCCGTGGAGTCCCAGCGGTTCATGTCCGAACGGGCCGCCGCGCACACCGTCGAGGTCCGGGCATCGCACGCGGTTTCCGTGTCCGATCCCGGCGCCGTGGCCGATCTGATCCTCCTGGCCGCTCAGCGCTGAGCCGACCCGGGCCGGCAGGCGGAATCTGCCGGCCCGGGCCGGTGGTGAGCCGCGCCCGTCGGTGCGCGCTTTTTGTTAGCGTGGGGCATGGTGTCGACGGAGCCACGGATCGCACCCGGTCGCCTGCGCGAACTGGGTCCGGTGAATTGGGTTGTCTGGCAGGTGCTTTCCCGCGCGGCGGGCACCGACGACGCCCACCTGTTCAGCACGCTCGGCCGCACCGGTGGCCTGTTCCGGGGCTGGCTGCATTTCTCCGGCCGGTTGATGCCCGGCGGAAAGCTCTCGCGCTACGAGACCGAACTCGTCATCCTGCGCGTCGCGCATCTACGGAACTGCGAATACGAGACCGACCACCACATCCGTCTCGGCAAACGCGCCGGTGTCACCAAGGACATCCTGGCGCGCCTGCGCACCGGCCCCGACGCCGAAGGCTGGCCAGACAAGGAACGGGCGCTGCTGACCGCGGTCGACCAGCTGGTCACCACCCGCGACGTCGACGACGCCACCTGGTCGGCGCTGGCGCAGCACTACGACGAGAAGCGCCTCATCGAAATCGTGCTGCTGGCAAATCAATACGAAGGTCTCGCCAGCACAATCACCACCCTGCGCATCCAGACCGACCACTGAACCGAACGGATCCGGCGGCTCATTCGGAAGTCCCGGACCGTTCGACGAGGACGGCCAGGCCGTCCAGAACGCGCGCCAGACCGAAATCCCAGGCGTGGTCGGCGCTGTAGGCGCTGTCGTGCGCCTGTCCGGCGGCCGAGCCGACCCGCGCGGCCAGCGGATAGCGCTGCGGGTCGAAGACCTGTTCCAGGACCGGGGCGGTGCGTTCCCACCATTCGCGGTCCGACACTCCGCTGTCGGCCGCCGCACGATCGGTGTCGATGGCGATGCGAGACACCGCGGTGACGAAGCCGAGGAGGTAGGTCAGCGCCGCATCCATCTCGACATCGCTCAGCCCGAGCCCGTCGAAGGCGCTCAGTTCGTGGTCGTATTTCGCGGCGAGCCCGGGGCCCAGCGGTGGCCGGGTGGTCGGCACGTAGGCGACCCAGCGGTGGCGGGCGAGCATCGTGCGATTGTCCTGCGCGACGGCGGCAACGCGTTCCCGCCAGGGCTTTCCGGTCAGTTCCGTACGCGGCATCCGGGCGTAGACCCAATCGAGCATGAGGTCGAGCAGCTCCGCCTTACCGGGCACATAGGTGTAGGTGGCCATCGGAGTCAGCCCGAGTTTCGCGGCGACCGCTCGCATGGTCAGCGCCGCCGAACCCTCGGAATCGGCGATATCCACCGCCGCCGCCACCACCTCGTCGACACTGCTGCGCTGTTTGGGGCCGCGCGTCGGCGCGCGGCCCGGCTGCCGCCAGAGCAACTCCAGCGTGCGAGCGGGATCGCCGGCGCCGGATCGCTCACCGGTGGCGCGCGCCCGGCGGGGCCGCTCCTCGCCCGAATTCTCTCGCACCCGATCTCCCGGTGTCGTTGCCGTGCCGCCGCGGTCCGGCGTCGTGCGCATCGTATCGAGTCGCCCCGCGCCGGAATAATTCTCTACGCTGTACTGTATACATAGTAGAGAGTTTCTGGATCGCACGGCTCGCCGCCGTGCGCCCACCCCGAGGAGGACCGTGAACATCACCGCATCCGCCGTCTCGCTCAACGTTCCCGACCCGGAGGCGTCGGCGATCTTCCTCAGCACCCACTTCGGGTTCACCGTGGAGATGTCGGCCGACGGATTCGTGTCGCTGGCGCGCCCCGACGCCGGGTTCAACGTGATCCTCCTGCGCACCGGACTGGAGACCTTCAAGCCGGCCCGGATCGCGGGCACGGCCGGACAGGGCTTGCTGGTCGTGTTCACCGTCGACGACATCGACGCCGAATACGAGCGCGTTCGGGCCGAAGGGGTCGAGATCGTGACCCCGATCGAGACCGAGCCGTGGGGCGAGCGCTACTTCCAGGCGATCGACCCGAACGGCATCGTGATCCAACTGGTCCAGTGGGTGGGTGACCCGAGCGCCTACGACGCGAACAGCACCGAATCCTGATTCCGCGCCCGGTGCCCGACGTCTCGACCCGACGCCGGGCACCGTTCGGGGCCACCGGAGCACCCGCTCACTCAGCGAGAGCGCGCCTCAACACCTCGGCCGCCGAAGTCGACGGCCGGCCGATCAATTTCTGCAGATCGCCGCTGGTCACATCCAGCCACCCCGCACGCAGTCCGGTATCGGAATCGGCCAGCACCCGCGCGAAATCGCCAGGTATCCCGGCCTTTTCCAATCCCGCCAGGTATTCGTCCTGCGGCAGATCCTGATACCGCACCGGCTTTCCGGAAACAGTCGAGATCACCTGTGCCACATCGGCGAGCGACAGGTGCTCGTCGCCACCGAGCTCGTAGATCCGTCCCGCATGACCGTCGGTGGTCAGCACCACCGCGGCGGCCTCGGCATAGTCGGCCCGCGCGGCAGCGGCGACCAGTCCGTCGCCGGCCGCGCCGTACAGCACGCCCGACTCGAGCGTCGCGTCCAGACCGTTCAGATAGTTCTCCCAGTACCAGCTGTTGCGCAGGAATACGTGCGGCACAGCAGATTTCGCGATCACCTCTTCGGTGCCACGATGCTCCTGCGCGAGAATCATCGGATTCTCCTCGGCGCGCGGAATGCTGGTGTAGGCCAGCAGTTCCACGCCGGCCCGCTCGGCGGCGCGCAAGACATTGGCGTGCTGGTCGACCCGCACACCGAATTCGTTGCCCGACACCAGCAATACCCGACCCACACCCGCGAGCGCGCGATCGAGGGCTTCCGGATCGTCATAAGCGGCCTGCCGCACCTGCACACCGCGCTCTGCCAGATCGGCGACCTTGGCCGGGTCCCGGACGACCGCGACGACGGGCCCCGCATTCCTGTTCAACAGCGCCTCGACGACGAGACGGCCCAACTGCCCACTTGCCCCGGTGACGGCGACGGTCATAACCCAACCTCCAGATCTGATGTACGGAACATCTTGTACTAACTATTAGTTAGTACCTGATATTCCCGCACCGCAGACGAGAACGTCACTACTACAGCGATGGGTAGCATCGAGGCCATGACGAGCCGGCAACTGCGATCGGCGGACGACGCCGATCCGACCCTGGAAGCCGACGTCTTCGCGCGCAACTGCCGCTCCCGGCCGGTGCTGCAGAACGTCGCGAGCCGCTGGGGCGCACTCGCCCTGGTCGCGCTGCGCGAAGGTCCCTACCGTTTCAGCGCGCTGCGCCGCCGCGTCGACGGCATCAGCGAGCGCATGCTGTCACAAACCCTGCAGGCCCTGGAACGCGACGGCATGATTCACCGCGAAGTGCAGCAGACCATCCCGCCACGCGTCGAATACACCCTCACCGACCTGGGCGCACAGGTCGCCGATCAGCTGTACGGACTGATCGCGATCCTCGAGGACAACATCGACGTCATCTTGGCGGCGCAGGACACCTACCACCGCGACTGAGCGGTTCACCCGATCCTTACGAAAACGGCCCGGTACCAGCCGAATTCGCTGGTACCGGGCCGTGAACGCGAGGATCAGAAGTTGATCATGTGTCCCGCGAGACCGTGGAACGCTTCCTGCAGTGCCTCGCTCAACGTCGGGTGAGTGTGCACGTTGCGTGCCAATTCGTTGACGGTCAGATCCCACTTCTGGGCCAGGGTCAACTCGGGCAGCAACTCCGACACATCGGGACCGATGAGATGGCCGCCGAGCAGCTCGCCGTACTTCGCGTCGGCGACCAGCTTCACGAAACCGGTCGGGTCGCCCAGGCCGTGCGCCTTGCCGTTCGCGGTGAACGGGAAGGTCGCGACCTTCACGTCGTACCCTTCGTCGCGAGCCTGCTGTTCGGTGAGGCCGAAGCTGGCGACCTGCGGCTGGCAGAACGTCGCGCGCGGCATCATCCGGTAGTCACCCAGCGGCAGCGTCTCCGCACCGCCGATCGTCTCGGCCGCGACCACACCCTGCGCCTCGGCCACGTGGGCCAGCTGCAGTTTCGCGGTGACGTCGCCGATGGCGTAGATGTGCGGCACGTTGGTGCGCATGTAGTCGTCGATCGCGATGGCGCCACGGTCGGTCAGCTGCACGCCCGTGTTCTCCAGGCCGTAGCCCTTGACCCGCGGCGCGAAACCGACGGCCTGCAACACCTTGTCGACCGTGACCGTCTCGACCGAACCGGACTTGTTGTCCTTGATCGACACGGTGACCTTGGAACCGTTGTCCTCGATGGATTGCACCGAGGCACCGGTGGTGATGGTGATGCCGAGTTTCTTGTACGCCTTGGTGATCTCCTTGGAGACGTCGGCGTCCTCGTTCGGCAGCGCGCGGTCGAGGAACTCCACGATCCGCACGTCCACGCCGTAGTTCTTGAGGACGTACCCGAACTCCATGCCGATCGCGCCCGCGCCGACGATCAGGATCGACCCCGGCAGATCCCGGGTCAGGATCTGCTCCTCGTAGGTGACCACGTTCTGCGACAGCGAGGTGCCCGGCAGCAGCTTGGTCTCGGTGCCGGTGGCGATGATGACGTTGTCGAAGGTGACGGTTTCGGTGCCGCCGCTGCTCAGCTCGACGGAGAGCGTGTTCGCGTCGGTGAAGGTGCCCTTCCCGTCGAACTCGTCGATCTTGTTCTTCTTCATCAGGAAGTGGACGCCCTTGACCCGGCCGTCCGCGACCTTACGACTTCGATCGAAGGCGGCACCGAAGTCGAAGTTCGCCTGCCCGGAGATACCGAAGGTCTTCGCTTCCTTGGTGAAGATATGGGCCAGCTCCGCGTTGCGCAGCAGTGCCTTGGACGGAATGCACCCGACGTTCAGGCACACGCCACCCCAGTATTTCTGCTCGACGATCGCTGTTCGCAGGCCGAGTTGAGCGGCGCGGATCGCGGCGACGTAACCGCCGGGACCAGCGCCGAGAACGACGACATCGTAGTGGGAAGTCACGGCAACGAGCCTAGCGCTGTTGCCGAAAGCTCACTCATCCATCCCCCGCAGGGGTGAGAGGGCGGCCACAGCGTGCGTCTACGCCCAGACCTCCCGTGCGGCACGGGCGAAATTGCCGTGGAAGATCGCCGCGCGTTCGGCATCGGTGAAACCCCGGCGGGCCAGGACTTCGTCCAGTCCGGCGATGCGGGGACGGGCGTGCGGGTTGTGCACATCCGTCCCCAGGTGCGGTGACAGGCCCAGCAGATCCTCCGGTGGCACCCACTGCAGTGGCCCCCACCGCGTGTAGTCCTCCGAGAAATTCTCCGGCGCGGCCGCGATCTCCGCGTTGAACTGGTCCCCGTCGAACGAGAAGTCCGAACCGATCCCGATGTGCTCGACACCCACGAGTTCGGCCCCGTAGGCGATGTGGTCCGCCATCGCCTCGATGCGCGCGGCCCGTCCCTCGACGCGGTTGCGGCCCAGAAAGATTCCGACCCCGTTGATTCCGATCACCCCACCGGTCGCCGCGCACGCACGCGCCTGGTCGTCGCCGATATTGCGCGGATGTGGCCACAGCGCGGCGAAATTGGAGTGGCTGTAGATCATCGGCCCGCCCGCGACCTCCGCGATCTCCAGGCCCGTGCGCCGCGAACAGTGCGAACCGTCGGCGAACATCCCGACCTCGCCCAGCATGCGGATGATCGTGCGCCCGTAAAGCGTCAGTCCGCGATCGTCCGGATCCAGGCATCCGCCGCCGGCCGCGTTGGCGTGGTTGTAGGTCGGCAGCAGCGAACGCACGCCGAGCGAGTGGAACAGCGCGATATTGTCCGGATCGCCGTCCAGCGGCCGCGAATCCTCGAGATCGAAGGCCAGCGCGACGCGGTCCTCGGAGCCGGATGTCACCTCGATATCGCCTACGGACTCGACGAGCCGGAAACGCCCGTCCGCCAGCGCATTCCGGCGCAGCAGATGCAGCATGGCCAGCGCATCCTCGATCGAATGCAGTGAATACCCCACATTCACCGACAGATACGACCCGGCCGGGTAGCGCGTCAGTTCGGTGATTTCGGCGGACGGGAGGATCGGCAGGCAACAGTGCTGCTCCCAGAGCGGATATGCCACCGCGGTCCTCCTTCCGGCCTTCCCGGGGCGTCCAGCAACTGTACGGAGTCGACGGCCGCACGGGCGACGAGACACGGCGCGATGCACCTCTCACCCCTCGGCGGACCGGCCGGTAGGCCAGAATGTGACCCATGAGCGGCGCCGAGCAAACAACCGATCCGTACCTGTGGCTCGAGGATGTCACCGGCGAACGTGCCCTGTCCTGGGCACGAGCCCACAACGAGGTGGTGATGGAACGCTTCGCCACCTCCGATCGGTTCGACGCCCTCGACCATCGCATCCTCGCCATGCTCGACACCGACACCCGCATCCCGTACCCGACCCGGCGCGGACGCTGGCTCTACAACTTCTGGCGCGACGCCGAACACCCCCGCGGGCTGTGGCGCCGGACCACCTTCGACGAATACCGCGGCGACGATCCGGCCTGGGATGTGCTCGTCGACCTGGACGCCCTGGCCGTCGCCGAGGACGAGAACTGGGTCTGGGGCGGGGCGGCGGTCTTGCGTCCGGACCAGGAACTGGCCCTGATCAGCCTGTCGCGCGGCGGAGCGGACGCCAAGGTGGTGCGCGAATTCGATCTGACCACACGGCAATTCCGCCCGGCGGCGGCGGGCGGCTTCCACCTGCCCGAGGCCAAATCGCAGGTGCGCTGGATCGATGCCGACACCGTGTACGTCGGAACCGATTTCGGCCCCGGCACACTCACCGACTCCGGATATCCGCGTCTGGCCAAGCGCTGGCGCCGCGGCACCCCGCTGGCGGAGGCGGACACCGTCTTCGAGGGCGAGCCGGGCGATGTGATGGTCTCGGCCGGCTACGACCGCACGCCGGGATACGAACGCCACTACGTCGCCCGCGCCACCGACTTCTTCAACGAATCGGTCTATCTGCTGGACCGCGACGGCACGCTGCGCCATATCGACGTACCCACCGACGCGTCCGAATCCTGGTACAAGGATTGGCTGCTGGTGCAGTTGAAATCGCCGTGGGAGACAGCGGGCCGCAGCTATCCGGCGGGCGCTCTCCTGGCCATCGATATCGGCGAATTCTTCGACGGAGCACGCGATTTCGAGGTCGTCTTCGAACCCGACGCACACACCTCCCTGCACGGCTACGGCTGGACCGAGAACCACCTGCTGCTGATCACGCTGGAGGACGTGCAGACCAAGCTGTACGTGCTGACGCCCGCCTCGGCGACGACCCCGGGTTCGGGATGGACTCGCGAACCGCTCGCCGACACCCCGCCGATGGCGACCACCAACGTCATGAACCTGGATCCGCTGGAGAGCGGTGACGAATTCATGCTCACCACAAGCGGTTTCACCACCCCCGCGACACTGCTGGCCGGTTCGGTGGGCAGTCCGGCGGTGGCCCTCAAGCGGGAACCGGCGTATTTCGACGCCGAGGGCATCGACACCGAACAGTTCTTCGCGCGCTCCGACGACGGAACCATGGTGCCGTACTTCGTGATTCGCCACCGCGACCACCGGGGCACGCCCGGCCCGACCGTCGTCTCGGGCTACGGCGGCTTCGAGGTCTCCCGCACCCCCGGTTACAGCGGCGCCTCCGGCATGGGGTGGCTCGAACGCGGCGGCACCTGGGTGATGGCCAACATCCGCGGCGGCGGTGAGTACGGGCCCGAATGGCACACCCGGGTGCAGAAGGCCAACCGCTACAAGGTCTACGAGGATTTCTCCTCGGTCGCGAAAGACCTGGTCGCACGGGACATCACGACCGCGGGGCAACTCGGCGCGGTCGGCGGCAGCAACGGCGGCCTGCTGATGGGCGTGATGCTGACCCGCTATCCGGAACTGTTCGGCGCCATCGTCTGCCAGGTGCCGCTGCTGGATATGAAGCGCTATCACCTGCTGCTGGCGGGCGCGTCCTGGATCGCCGAATACGGCGACCCGGACAAGCCCGAGGAGTGGGAGTACATCAGCAGGTATTCGCCCTATCAGCGGGCGATGGCGGCCGACCCGGCGCGCCCCTACCCGCCGATTCTGCTCACCACCTCCACCCGCGACGACCGGGTCCACCCCGGCCACGCCCGGAAGATGGCGGCGCTGCTGGAATCTCAGGGGCGGACCGTCTGGTACCACGAGAACATCGAGGGCGGTCACGGCGGCGCGGCCGACAACAAGCAGATGGCCTTCCAGTCCGCGCTGATCTACGAGTTCTTCACCCAGATGCTGATCGAGCGGCGCACCACCGCCTGACGTCGGGATTTCGCGGCACAGATGACCAAAGACCCTCATCGATCAGGGTCTTCGGTCTCTGGAGTGTGATTCGGCTCACTGCCATTCTCGGTTCGAGAACACCCCTCGCCGACCACCGCGGTTCGGTAGCGGGATCTCCCGAGAGGAGCACACATCATGGATACGTTCTGGGACTACGTCTGGTACACGATTCTGGTGTTCGCCTTCGTGGCCTACCTGATCATCCTGTTCCAGATCTTGGCCGATCTGTTCCGCGATCACACGGTGTCGGGCATCGCCAAGGCCGCGTGGGTGATCGGCCTGGTGATATTCCCGTACATCACCGCACTGGTCTATCTGATCGTCCGGGGAAAGGGTATGGCCGTGCGCTCCCAGCAGGCTCATGCGGAGGCCAAGCAGGCGGCCGACGACTACATCCGGCAGGTGGCGGGCAAGTCACCGGCGGAACAGATCGCCGACGCCAAGGCCCTCTTCGACGCCGGCACGATCGATGCCGCCGAATTCGACCAGCTGAAGGCCCGCGCACTCGGTCACAACGGCGCCACCCCCGGCACCGCCGACCGCGGCAATATGGCGGCACGATAGCGGCGGCTACCCGGCTCCGGTCCGTCCGTCGGCCACGGTGCCGGCGTCCGGGTCGGAGCCGACGGCCTGCCGCGGTAGCCGGCCGGTGAAGAACAAGGCGGTGACGGCCAGCAGCGCCGTCATCGCGAAGGCCACCTGCAATGCCAGCAGGCGGGAGTCGGAGTTGACCGCGACCACCGCGTCGGCGGTCGGCGTGTCGACTCCGGCCGCGTCGAGCGACTGTCGCAACTGGGTATCGGACATGAACGGCACGCCGTCGGCCAGTTCGGTGGTGGCCCGTTGCGAGACCGAGGGCGGCACCGCGGGATTGTGCTCGAGGTCGTTGATCACCGAGGACGTCAGCGTGGCGATGAGAATGGAACCGATCAGCGCGGTGCCGAGCGAGGCGCCGAGATTGGTCGCGGTGTTCTGCAGCCCGCCGACCTCCGCACTCTGCGAATCCGGCACCGCCGACACGGTGATCGCTCCGAGCTGTGAGGCCAGCGCACCCAAGCCGAGTCCCATGAACAGCATGGGCACTGCCACCACGCCGGCATCGGCCCCCGGATCCATGCCGCCGGCCAGCAACAGAATCCCGATGATCATCGAACCCAGTCCCAGGCGCACCACCCGCCGCGGATTCGCATGCGGCAAGAATTTCGGAATTCCGGCCGCGGCGACGACGAGCGCGATCGACAGCGGAAGGATGCGCACACCGGTTTCGAGCGCACTCAATTCGAGCACCACCGACAGGAACAGCGGGACCGAGAAGAACACCCCGGCCTGAATCGCGAACTGCGCGAAGAACATCGTCAATCCGCCCCCGAGCCGGCGATTGGCGAACAACCGGGGGTCGACCAGTGGCTCCCCGCCGGATCGCAGCAGCCGGTTCTGCCACCGCAGGAATGCGTACAGCACCAGCAGGCCCGCCAGGATCAACCAGATCACCGGCGACAGGCCCGCGATCGCGGTACCGCCGGGACGCGGGCGGATCCAGCCCCATTCGCTGGACCGCAGCACGCCGAAGACGACGGCCCCCAGCCCGACGACGGACAGCACCGAACCGAGAAGGTCCAGATGCACCCGCTGTGCCGGCACGTCCGCCACCCGGCGCAGCACGAGCAGGATCGCCACCACGACCACGACCTCGCCGAAGAACACGTACCGCCAGGACGCGAAGGTCGTCACCGCCCCGCCCAGGAGCGGGCCCACCGCCACGGCCATCGCACCGGCCGCGGCGACGAGTCCGTATGCGGCGGCCCGGCGTTCGCGGCCGAAGTTCGCTGCCACCAGTGACACGATCGCCGGCATGATCAGCGCCGCCCCGATGCCCTCCAGCAGCGACCAGCCCAGCAACAGCACCCCCAGATTCGGCGCCAAGCCGGTGACCAGTGAGCCCGCGCCGTAGACGACCAGTCCCACACCGAATGCCCGCCGCCGCCCGAGAATCGTCCCGACCTTGCCGCCGGTGACCATCAGCGAAGCCATCACCAGCGTGTACAGCGTGATGGCGGTTTGGATTCCGGTGATCGTCGTGCCGACGTCATGGGCGACCGTCGCCATCGAGACGTTCATGACCGAACTGTCGAGGGTCATCAAGAATTGGCCGGAGCCCAGCACCGCCAAGACGAGTGTGGATCCGGAGGCGGCGCCCGCCCGCGTCGTCACTCCCGCCGCGCTCGTTGTCGAGCCGACGCGAGACGACGGCCTGAGCATCGGTATCGGCAGACGACCCACCTGCGCATTCGTCCATTCAAGCACTCGCGGGCCCGGAATCGGTCGCGTTCGGCTACAGGTCGCGCACCCACTTCTCGATGCGGTCCACGGTCGATTCCGGATCGATGATCCAGCCGTTGTGCCCCAACGGTTTCGGCTCGTGCCAGGTGCTCACGCGCGCCTCGGGAAGTTTCTCCAGCAGATGCGCGGCCGAACTGCGGGGGGTGAGATCGTCGCCGCTCATGGTTATCGAGAGGACCGGCAGGGTGAGCCGCGCGATGCGCTCGTCGTAGTCGATATCGGCGCCGACCGGTACGAACCGGCCGGTGCGGGCCAGCCGCGCCCAATCGGAGATCAGCACCTTGGACTGCCGGCCGAAACCCCCGGCGGTGATGCGATCCCCCGGCCAGAACCCGGCGAGATTCGCGGTCAGCGAGATGGCGGCCGGTCCGACGAGCATCGCGGAGCGGGCGATCCCGCCGTAACCGCGGTAGTAGGGAGTGCCGGAGGCGATGAGGATCAGCCCGCCCAGCCGGCCGCGGATCCGCGCGGCGTACATGACCCCGAGCTGACCACCCATACTGTGCCCGAGCAGCATCGGCGTGCTGTCCGGGAAACGGGTGCGGACGGCCTGGAAGATCGCCGGAAAATCGACCGAGACCAACTCGTGGTAGCCGTAGCTACTCGATGGGCTCGGCTTCGGCCGGCTGTCACCGTTACCCCGCAACTCCCCGATCGCCGCATCGAATCCGCGCCGCGCCAGCTCGCGCGCGAAATCCCCGTAGTACTCGCCCGGCACACCCAACCCCGGAATGATCACGATGACCGGCCGCGGGGCATCCGCGGTGATGGCATGCCGGTGCGGACCGCTCGCGGCGACGAATCGCACCGGCACCGTCGACCCGTCCGGCATCTGGATCGGAATCGTCTCCATACGCGCACGCTACCGCGACGCGTGCCCAGGTAAGCGCGGGCGAGGCCCGAACTCCCGCTACGTCGGTTCACGAAGCTCAGGAGCCCACCGCATCCGGCTCGGCCGACCCGTCCGCACATCGTTGTCCGCTCTCCCGGTCTGCCGCGTCTCCGGCCCGCCTGTCGCCAGTGCCTCGGGCCTCCGCGTCGGCGGCCGACTCCTCGGCCCTACCGTCGGAGGCGATCACGTTCGCCGCGTCGACGACCAGCCCCTCAGCCGCAGCGATAGCCTCGCGTGCCGTTTCGTCCACCGCGGGCGCACAACTGACCTCCAGCAGTTCGTCGAGTCCCCGCCGGGTCGCCACCACCACCAGCTGATTGCCCGCGGCGAGCACCGTCTGCGCAGCAGGCTGCCATTCCGGCGCGTCCCCGACCGCCGGCTGCACCGCGATCACCCGGGTGTGCTCCGCCGATCCGAGGTCGGCGATCCGCAACCCGATCAGCGCCGATCCGGGCTCCACCGGCACCTCCGCGACCAGCAGGGTGGCCTGGTTGATCGTCAGGGTGGCGATCACTCGCCGCTCCACCACGGCCGCGGCGAAGCCGTGCGCGGCCAATTGGAAGACGCTGCGCACCACCGCCTTCCCGAGACTGCGCTGTACCCGGTCGGCCAGGTCGTCGTCGGAGACGCGCAGCACCACCCGCAGGTCGTCACGATAGGACTGCCCGAGCATCGCGGCCTCCAGATTCACCGCGTCGCTGGAGGTCAGCAGAACCAGCGCCCGCGCCTTCGGCACACCCACCGCGCGCAACGTGTCCTCCCAGGTGGCCTGACCGATCACCACCGGCACCCCCAGGCTGCGCGCCAGCGCGATACCGCGCGCGTTCTCGTCGTAGTCCAGCCCCACCACCGGCACGTCGAGGTCGCGCAACTGTTCCACCACGCGCATTCCGACATTGCCCAATCCCGCGACCACCACGTGGTTTTCCATCCGTGAGGGGTCGATCGAATATTCCGACAACTGCGCCCGCAACACGCCACCCACCACGAGCGCGGTGACGACCGGCGTCATCGCCAGCCCGGTGAAGACCACCCCCAGTTGCAGGATCTTGAACAGCGGTTCGCGGGCCGGCTCGGGCTGCGCCGCACCCGCCGAATCCAGCAGCGTTTCGTATATCGCTGTGCCCCAGCTGTTTCCGATCAGCACCATGATGACGCACACGGCCGCGATGATGATCAGCATCACCAGCAGCAGCCGGATCAGATCGTGACGGACCAGATAGCGCAGCTGGTGCAGCCAACGTCGCCGCGCCCCGGGCGAATACGGCACCCGCCCGGCCAGCGCCAGCACCCGGTCCGCCGAGGCGTGCGGCGAGCGCAACGCGATTGCGCCCGGTCCGCCGGCCAGCCCGGCCACCACCCGATCCGGCGGCGCATCACCGGCCGCGGCGACGTACAGGGTGCGTTCCCCCAGCCGCAGATAGTCCTGCGCCTTCTCGCCGAGGGCCGCGGCGATGAACGACGGGGCGGCCATCTCCGAGATCGACAGCACCACACAATCGGAGAACAACCGGCGAATGCGAAAACCCAAGCCGGTGTTGAACATTCGGATCACCAGCCGGATCCGCGGATTGAGTTCGTGGGCGCGCAGCGCGGCGTGGAAGTTCTCCACGTCCGCCTGATCCACCAGGGCCAGCGCTCGGGCCCGCTCCACCCCGGCCGTGCGCAGGACGGTCTCGTCCAGGCGCTCGGCGCACAGGATTCGCACCCGCGCCAACTTCTCCAGTTGTGGAACGTAGCTGCCGTTGCGGTTCGGCAGTACCGCGGTCACGGTGGCATCGGCGAACCGGGTGGTCAGCTGCAGGGCCAGCTGGTGGACGAGCGGGTTGTCTCCACAGACGACGAATGTCGGGGACTGCCCGCCCCCCGGCGAAACATGCACCACTCGATGCTAAAGCGAATCCCGTTCGGCGGCACGGCGCTTCGTCGATCAGGCGCTGACCGCACCCATGATGACCCGGCGCAGCACCCTGATCACCTCGTCGAGGGGCCGGCGCGGCTCCGAACCGCTCCACTCGTCCACCACGTAGTTCACCGCACCGATGATGGCGAGCATGCGCGTTTCGTAGTCACCACTGGGGATCTCGCCCTGCAGCGCCGCATCCTCGGCGGCTCCGGCCAGCAGTGCACCCCAGGCGCGACGCAACTCCAGCCGGAACTTCTCCACCTTCGGCCCGGCGCCGACCACCTCGACCAGCGCGACGCGGGCCTTGCGCGGATCGCGCCCGATGGACTCGATATAGGCGCGCACCCCGGCGTCGATGATCTCGATGGCACTCGCATCGGCATGCGCGTCCAACGCGGCGACGACCGCGTCCCGGGATTCTCGATCGATCTGCTCGTAGAGTTCCAGCAGCAACGATTCGCGACCGGTGAACTCCTCGTAGAACTGACGCGAGGAAAGTCCGGCGTCTTTGCAAATGGCTCCGACCGAGCTATTGGCATACCCGTCTCTGGCGAACACTGTGAGACCAGATTCCAGAAAACGCGCACGTCGCTGCCGCTGCCGGTCTTCTACGGGCTGCCCGGCGTACATCCTACCCGCGTTCGTTTCCTGAGACATTGCGCCAGACAATACCGAAGGGCCCGATTCCCTCGTCATGGATCGGGCCCTTCGCTTACACCTCCGACTGACCGCGCGTTAGCCGGAAGTTGTCTATATGGTCGGAGCGCCGGTGCAACGACTGCGCTCTTCCTGTCGCGGATGGTTTGCCGAAACGGAGGATAGTCGATAACACCTATACAACGGAAGAGTTTGAAGGAATTTTCTAGGTTTTATTTCGACAACGATTCCATCAGGAAATAGTCGCGCCGCCCGGCGGCAGCGCGAGCGGTAGGCCGAAGCGCGGGAAGTTCTCGGCAGGCGGGAAATGAGCGAGCGCGGAAATACCGTCCGGGCCGTACGTCGTCACCAGAAGTCCGGTCGCCCGAAACGATCCGTCCGCCCGGCGGGAATAGCAGCCGAATGCGGGGTGGCCGTTGGCTCGCACCGATTGCAGCCGAATCTCCGCACGATCCCGAAATGCCGGAATACCGTGAAGGAATTCACCGATCGCCGCCCGGCCGTGATACTCGTGCGGCCACGGCGGCATGGTCAGCCACGCGTCGTCGGTGAGCAGCTCGACCACGGCGCCCACATCCGCAGCCTCGAAGGCCCGCGCGAAACGCTCGCTGAGTCCTCGCTCCGCGGGCGACCCCGGCTTCTGCTCCGGACGCCCGCCGCCGTGACGAGACAGACGTTCACGAGCCCGCTGCAATGCCGCCTTCACGGCCACGGGAGTGAGGCCGAGCAGGCCGGCCACCTCCGCCGCGCTGAACTCGAGCACGTCACGCAGGACGAGCACGGCGGCCTGGCGCGGTGGAAGTTGTTGCAGCAGGGCGATGAACGCCAACTCGACGGACGCGCGTGCGGTCAGTACCTGCTGCGGATCCAGCAGCGCGTCCGGACACGGCTGCAACCAGCTCACCTCCCCGTGACGAGTCGGCTCCGGCGCGTCGAAGGGCAACGGCGCCACCGGCCGGCGCAGTGCGGACCGGCGCACATTGAGGCACCGATTGGTCGCGATCCGATAGAGCCAGGTGCGCATCGACGACCGCTGCTGAAATTCGGCCATACCGCGCCACGCCGCGAGTAGCGTCTCCTGCAACGCGTCCTCGGCGTCGTACATCGACCCGAGCATCCGATAGCAGTGGGTGCGCAACTCGGCCCGATAGGGCTCGGTGAGCTCACGAAAGGTCTGCTCATCCACGCCCGGGGCCCTCGACGACTCCGTCATCGCCCCATCGTCACATCGGCCACCGACAGCCGGTCCGTTCCCCGCCCGGCCGGTGTCTATATCGGTGCAGGGTTCCATCGACCGGAGAAGAGGACGACATGATCGGAAACCACAGCCCCGCGGCCCGGGTGGCCCTCGCCTATTTCGAGGCATGGACCGGAAAGGACCTCGATCGTGCGATGACCTATGTCGCCGACGACATCGTCTGCGATGCCCCCGCCGGCCGCATCGAAGGCGCGGCCGCCTATCGCGACTTCATGGAACCGTTCACCCGAATCCTCACCGGCGCAACGCTGTTCGCCGCCTTCGGCGACGAGACCACCGCCGTGGTCTGCTACGACACCGCGACCCTCCCGGTACCGAGCGCCCCTGCGGCGGAACTGGTTACCGTCGTGGACGGCCGAATCACGGCCAGCCGCTTCATCTTCGACCGGCTGCCGTTCGAAGCCGCACGCGCGAACAACAACAGTTAAGTAACTACTTGACTATTAGGGCAAGGCTTCTACACTTAAGTAGGTGCTTAACCAAACCGAGCGGCTGGACCTGATCTTCCGGGCGCTCACCGACCCCACCCGCAGATATCTGCTCGAACGGCTCGGCCGGGGACCGGCGGCAGTCAGCGCCCTGGCCGAGCCGCTGGAGATGAGCCTGGCGGCCGTCGTGCAACATCTTCAGGTACTGCAGGACGCCGGGCTGGTGCGGTCGGAGAAGGTCGGCCGGGTGCGCACCTGCCATCTGGTGCCCGATGCGCTGCGTCCCGCCGAGGATTGGTTGCACGCGCGGCAGACCCCGTGGGAACGCCGCCTCGACGCGCTCGGCGCAGCTCTCGCCGAGCACACCACCCCCGAACCCGAGGAGTCGCCATGACGACCACGCATTCCCTGGTCCATTCCACGTTCACCCTCGAACGCGACTATCCCGTCATTCCCGCAGCGGTTTTCGGCGCATGGGCCGAACCGGAACGCAAGGCCGAGTGGTTCAGCGCGCCCGGCACCGAACACGAGCTCGACTTCCGTGTCGGGGGCCGCGAGACCGCCGCCGGCGTACACGACGGCAAGCAGATGACCTTCACCACCACCTACCAGGAGATCGTCCCCGCCGAACGCATCGTGTACACCTCCACGATGAGCGTGGACGACGCTGTCGTGACGGTCTCGCTCACCACCGTCGAATTCGCCGACACCGCGGCCGGCACCCGGCTGACCCTCACCGAACACGGCGCCTATCTCGACGACCACGAAAAGCCGGAATGGCGCGAGCACGGCACCAGCGAACAGCTCGCCACCCTGGGCGAACGCCTGCGGGAAATGTCGAGCCGATGAAATGCGGAAGGCCCCCAACCTGGTGGTTGGGGGCCTTCGCGAATGATGTTCCGGCGGTGTCCTACTCTCCCACACCCTGGCGAGTGCAGTACCATCGGCGCAGGTGGCCTTAGCTTCCGGGTTCGGAATGGGACCGGGCGTTTCCCCACCGCTATAGCCGCCGTAACTCTAT
>NZ_PYHT01000042.1:0-29420 GCF_003023875.1 Nocardia sp. MDA0666 | reverse complement strand
GGCATACGAGATACTGATCGGTCTCGTGGGCTCGGAGATGTGTATAAGAGACAGGGCTGGGTTCATCGGTCTACCTCGTGAGCGCGGGACGGAGCCGCTCGTACTGCCGGTACGGTCAACGGTACCGACAGTACGCGATCGGCTTTTCGTGAGCGCGCCTCGGTGGGAAATCTCCCTAAGTGACGAAACTTTCGCTGGTGGACGCGGGCTCGTCGATTTCGTACCGGCGGTACGTTAACCTGGTCGGGACTGTTCGCTCGGCTGGGGAGGTGCCCATGGTGTCCCGGGTCGGCCGGCGAGCTGCTGCGCCTACGGTCACGCGGGAGGAGATCGTCGATGCGGCGATCCGCGTGATCGATCGGGACGGCCCGCAGCCGAGTATGGACGACATCGCCCGTGCGGCGGGGATGACGAAGCCGCGCCTGTATCGGCAGTTCGCGGACAAGGCGGAGCTGTACACCGAGATCGCCGATCGGATGTCGCGCGAGGCGTTCGCCGCGGCGGGGCAGGACATGACGTTGCTGCTGCAGCCGCCGCGGCCGGCGCTGCGGCGGGTGTTCACCGCGTATGCCGCCGGAATTCTGGCCCATCCCAATGTCTTTCGCTTCCTGATGCAGGCGCCGGTGGTGCAGACGGCGCAGGCGAGCCGGTCGGGTGGTGAGGCGGTGGGGGCGGTGTTGCAGTTCGATCTGGGCCGCGATGCGGCGCGGCGGTTCGCGAAGCTCGCGCGGTCGATCGCGGAGGCGGTGCCGATCGAGACGGCCGGGCTGGACTATCTGGCGCGGGCGGTCGTCGGTGTGGTCGTGGCGACGACGGATCTGTGGCTGGAGGGGTCGGCGGCGCCGCGGCGGACCAGCGCGGATTTCGTCGCGGAACTCACCGAGTTGGTGTGGTCGCTGATCGATGGGTTTCTGCGGCGGCAGCGGATCGTGGCGGATCCGGAGGTTCCCATTTTCAGCACGTTGGCGGAGGTGAATACCGCGCGGGAGGCACACTGAATCGGCGTTGTTGACATGCCGCCAATAGTGCGCCAGGCTGGTGCCCAGGGCCGGTGCGGTCCGGTCCTGGGTACGAGACGAAGGAAGTAACGATGGCGCGCGCCGCGTGGAGCGACGATGAGGTCGAGGCCGTCCGGGATCTGGCGAAGACCTTCTTCGAGAAGGAAGTCCTGCCGAACGAGGAGAAGTTCGTCGCGCAGGGGCATCCGGACCGCGAACTGTACAACCGGGCGGGTGAGCTGGGTCTGCTGTGCGCCGCGATTCCGTCCGAATACGGCGGCGGCGGTGGCACTTTCGCGCACGAGGCGGCGTTGATCGAGGCGCAGTCCTATGCCGGTGACGGCTCATTGGGTATGCCGGTGCATTCGTCGATCATCGCGCCCTACATCCATCATTTCGGGACCGAGGACCTCAAGCGGCGGGTGCTGCCGAAGGCGGCCAGTGGTGAGATGGTGCTGTCGATCGGCATGACCGAGCCGGGGACGGGGTCGGATCTGCAGAACATCAAGACCCGCGCGGTGCGCGAGGGTGACGAGTACGTGATCACCGGGTCGAAGATCTTCATCTCCAACGGCTGGTTGTGCGACGGCATCATCATCGCGGCCAAGACCGATCCGACGAAGGGCGCGGCGGGTGTGTCGCTGATCTTCGCCGAGGTGAGCGACGAGACGCCCGGTTTCCGGCGCGGCCGGATCCTGAACAAGATCGGCGGTAAGGCGCAGGACACCGCGGAGCTGTTCTTCGACGGTTTGCGGGTGCCGGCGTCGAATCTGCTGGGTGAGGCCGAGGGGCAGGGCTTCTATCAGATGATGCAACTGCTGGCGCAGGAGCGGCTGGTGACCGCGATCATGGCGGTGTCGATGATGGAGCGGGCGGTGGAGTTGACCGTCGAATACACCAAGGGTCGTGAGGCTTTCGGCAAGCCGCTGTTCGCGATGCAGAACACGAAGTTCGAGCTGGCCGAGTGCGCGACGATCGCGCGGGTGAGCCGCACGTTCCTCGACGATGCGATCGGCAAGCATCTGCGTGGTGAGCTGGACATTCCCACCGCTGCGATGTCGAAGTACTGGCTTACCGACCAGTTGGGTATTGTGGTGGACCGCTGTCTGCAACTGTTCGGTGGTTATGGATACATGACGGAGTACCCCATTTCCCAGCTGTACACCGGTGCGCGCGTGCTGCGCATCCTCGCCGGTTCCAACGAGGTGATGAAGGATCTCATTGCCCGCTCACTCTGACACCACGACCCAGCCGGTGCCGCCCGATGCCGATTCGGCGCGGCGGCGCCGGCTGGAGCCGGACGAACGGCGCGCCCAGATACTGGCCTGCGCCATCGAAATGTTCGGTGAACGCCCCTATGCGGCGGTGTCGACCGCCGAACTCGCGCAGCGGGCCGGGGTGGCGCGCGGGCTGATCAATCATTATTTCGGCAACAAGCGCGATCTGTATCTGGCGGTGGTGCGGCGGATGGTGACGTTGCCGCGCGCCGATTACATGGTGATGCCCACCGGCACGCCGCGCGAGCGGGTGGATGCGAGTGTGTCGTGGCTGCTGGACACGATCAGTGGATTGGGCAGTACCTGGGTGAAGGTGACCGGGCACGAGGGGATCGGGGACGATCCGGAGGTGCAGCGCATCCTGGACGAGGCCGATGACGCGGCGGCCGACCGGTTGTTGCAGATGGTGGGCCTGTCCGGATCGGCGCGCGACGACGAGTTGCGCGCCCTGGTCCGCGCCTACAGCGGTTTGGTGAAAACCGCTGGGCGCGAATGGATTACGCGCCGCAGCTTGAATCGTGAGCAGGTGCACCATCTGCTCGCGGATGTGCTGATGGCGTTGGTCGAGACCACGTTCCCGCGGATCGAGCAGGCCCGCTGACGGCGCCCGCGCGGGTGTGAGTCCTCAGCCGGCGGTGCGGGCGCGGCTGGGCTGGACGCGCGGTGGTTCGTTGGGCATCTTCGGGTAGTTCGGTGGCCAGGGTGCGTCGAGCAGGCCGGAATCGAAGTCGCGGCGCGACATTTCGAGCAGCGGCTGGATCGATTGCGGGGTGCGGTCGGCCCAGGGGTCGCCGGATGTGGCGAGTCGTTCGGGGACCGTGGCGATGGTGAGTTCGTCGGGGACGATCGCATCGAGTGCGTCCCAGGCGATGGGGGTGGAGACCTGGGCGCCGACCTTGGGTCGCACGCACCAGGCGCCGAAGACGGTCTTGTGTGGTGCGTTCTGGTTGTAGTCGATGAAGACGCGTTGTCCGCGTTCCTCTTTCCACCAGTTGGCGGTGATCAGGTCGGGGTGGCGGCGTTCGAGTTCGCGGGCCATGGCGACCGCGGCGGCGCGGACCTGGTAGCCGTCCCAGACGGGTTCGAGGACGGCGTAGATGTGCAGGCCGCGGGATCCGGAGGTTTTGACGCGGGCGTCGATGCCGAGTTCGGCGAGCAGTTCGCGGGTGAGGACGGCGACGTGGCGCAGGTCGTCGAAGCCGATGCCGGGGGAGGGGTCGAGGTCGATGCGCAGTTCGTCGCTGATGTCGAGGTCGCCGATCTCGCCTTCGGTGCGGGCCGGGACCCCGCCTGCGGGAACGTGATTGGGCCAGACGTGGAAGCCGAGGCAGCCGAGGTTGACCGCCCAGAGGATGTGGGCGAGGTCGGCGGCGACCAGGGCGTCGCTGGCGGTGCCGTTGGGTGTGGAGACCTGCACGGTCTGCAACCAGTCGGGGACCGATTTCGGGACGCGTTTCTGGAACCAGGATTTGCCGCTGGCGCCGTCGGGATAGCGTTCGAGCAGCACGGGGCGGTTGCCGATGGTGCGCAGCAGTGGTTGGGCCACGGCCTGGTAGTAGCGGACGAGGTCGAGTTTGGTTTCGCCGCGTTTGCTGAAGTAGATCTTGTCGGGGTTGCTGATGCGGACGGTCACGCCGTCGGTGTCGATGTCGATGGCTTCGCTCATGGCTGGGCCTGCGCTTTCGCGGAGGTGAAGATGTCGGCGAGTTCGGCGGGCGCGACCTCTTCGAGTTGGGCGTAGGTGCACGATTGCGGGGTGCGGTCGTCGCGGAAGCGGACCAGGCGCCCGCCGTGGCGTAATCGCCCGGCCATGAGGTGCTCGTAGCGGACCTCGGCGACCAGTTCGGGCCGCAGGGGTTCCCAGGACAGGTCCTTGCCGCCGGTCCAGCGGCTGATGCCGCCGGGCATCTTGCCTTCGGCCTTGGCTTGGGCGGCGGCGTCGGCCCAGGTGCGCCAGGGATGGTTGTCGAGTGCGCCGTCGCGCAGCGGCGCCAGTTCGTCGACGAGTTGCCGGCGGCGGGCGGCGGTGAAGCTGCTGGCGACGCCGACGTGGTGCAGGTTGCCGTCCTCGTCGTAGAGGCCCAGCAGCAGGGAGCCGACGCCCTCGCCGTCCTTGTGCCAGCGGAACCCGGCGACGACGCAGTCGGCGGTGCGTTCGTGTTTGACCTTGACCATGACGCGTTTGTCCTGCATGTAGGGCAGGTCGCGGGATTTGACCATCACGCCGTCGAAGCCGGCGCCCTCGAATCGGGTGAACCAGTCCTGGGCGGTGTCGGGGTCGGAGGTGATGGGCGTGAGGTGGATGCCCTCGTGGGGGGTGTCGAGGATCGATTCCAGCAGGTGCCGGCGTTCGTGGAAGGGCCTGGTGGTCAGGTCGTCGTCGCCGAGGGCGAGCAGATCGAATGCGACGAAACTGGCGGGTGTTTCGACGCTGAGTTTGTTCACGCGGGAGGCCGCGGGGTGCAGGCGGTTCTGCAGGACGTCGAAATCGAGGCCGTGTTCGGTGACGACGACGATTTCACCGTCGAGGACGCACCGCGGAGGCAGCGCCGCGTCGAGCAGTCGCGCCACTTCCGGAAAATAGCGGGTGAGTGGCCGGTCGTTGCGGGAACCGAGTTCGATATCGGTGCCGTCGCGAAAGACGATGCATCGGAAGCCGTCCCATTTGGGCTCGTAGAGGAACGTGTCCTCACGAGGCAGGGCGCCGGCGGATTTGGCCAGCATCGGTTTCACCGGCGGCATGACGGGCAGGTCCACGCGATCCTCCTCGGGTCGGTCTCACCCATGCCGACGGTGCGGGCGGGAGAAATTCATCGCCCGCATCGTCGTCATGATCGTAGGCCGAGAGCCGCCGCCCGCGGTCGCGGGACATTCGCCCGTGCCGGTCAGTTCTCCAGCCACCCGTGTTGGTCGGCGAATTCGGCGAGCCGGTCGCGGATGGTGATGATCTCGCCGGCGGTGAGGGCGGGGCTGGCGTCGAGCAGCAGTTCGGTGATCAGCCGTTTGTGTTCGGCGGCGGTGAGCTGGCCGGAGCCGCGGCCGCGATGCCGTGGTGGCGCCGGTGCGCCGCCGACCGCGGTCAGGTTGACCGCCTTGGGTCCTCGATCACCCTCGGTGACCTCGAATTCGAATACTCGCCCCTGCCGCAGTTCGTCCTCGTCCAATCCGATGTCGTTCACATGAACGAATACATCGGGCCCGCCGTCTTCGGGGCGGATGAATCCGAACCCCCGAGAACTGTCGAAGGACACCAATTTCCCGATCGACACCTACACCTGCTCCTCATAGCCGTCCGTGTGCGGTCACTCTATCGGTGCCCCGGAGTGGTTGTCGGTGGAAAGAGCCTTTTGCAGGGAGTTGAATACCGTCAATCCCTGCCCGACCATTCCGTTGACCAATTCGCCGACGCCGTCGGGTCCGTTGAGGACGGTCAGATTGGCGTTGGACAGCCCGAGCGCTGCCTGTTTGACGATTTCGGGTAGTTGCTCGATCAGCAACTGGTCCAACGCGATTCGGTTGTTGGAGGCCGCTGCCTCGGCCTGGATGCGGGTGCGGTCGGCTTCGGCCTGGGCGAGCACGCGTACGCGTTCGGCTTCGGCTTGGGCGGGTTTGACGACCTCGGCCTGCAACTGCTGTTCGCGCAGTTGTGCTTCCTTGCGGGCGCGTTCGGCCTGTGCGGTGAGCACTTCCTGCAGGGCGATGGCTTCGGCGAGGGGGCCGGCCTGGCCGGCCTCGGCTTTGGCCTTGTCGATGTCGCGTTGGTATTCGGCCTGCAGAATCGCTGTCTGGCGTTGATATTCGGCCTGTTTGCGCAGCGATTCCTGTTCGGCTTCGGCGGCGAGCTGGGCGGCGGCGGCCTGGGCGATCTGGGCGTCGCGCTGCACGGCGGCGTTGTGTGGTGCGGCGAGGGCGGCGATGTAGCCGAGTCCGCCGTCGTCGATGGACTGGATCTGGAACGAGTCGACCCACAGGCCGATGTTGCTCATCTCCACCTTGGAGGCGACCAGGACCTCGTCGGCGAGTTTCTGGCGTTCGCGGATGATCTCCTCGACGGTCATGGAACCGACGATGGAGCGTAGGTGGCCGGAGAAGATGCGCCCGGTCAGCACCGACATTTCGCGTTCCTGTTCGGACAGGAATCGCTGGGCGGCGTTGACCACCGACTGGGTGTCGTTGGCGACCTTGAAGGCGATGACCGCGCGCACGTCGAGCTGGATGGCCTGACGGGTGACGCAGCGTTCCTGGATCTCGGATTCGAACATCGCGAGCGACAGGTAGCTGACCTTGCGGAAGAACGGCATCACCCAGGCGCCGTGGCCGGTGATGACGCGGAAGGGGGCGTTGTCCTTGGCGCGGCCGCCGCTGATCAGCATGGCCTCGTCGGGATCGGGCACGTGATAGCCCAGCACTGGTGTCTCCCTTGTTATTTCGTTGTCTGCCCACCCGGTGCGAAGTCCAGCGGGATCCACTCGACGACATCGACGATCCGGCCGGGATGCACCGCGACCACGAGTACGGTGGTGCCGGCGTCCAAGGCTTCGGTGGATCGCGCGATGTACAGCTCGGTGCCCCCTCTGATCGCGACCAGGACCTCCCCGAGCATGCCTGCGCCCCGGATCGGCGATGTGAGCCTACCGGTCGAACCGAGTACCGGGTCTTCTATCGCGGGGAACTCCTTGCCGGACAACGAATGAACGGGATGGGAACCAATGTAGTGGGGGCGCGCAGGGTTGTGCGCTGGGCGGCAAGATAACGACAGGAACGGACGAATCGGGCGCGAAAAGTGGGAGGTTTCGATATGGCCTCCCCTGGGAACGGGGTCTGGTCAAGCGATCGGTCACCTGGCAGGCTGAAGCGGTGACCTCTCCTCCGGATATTCCTGCGGCGACGTCGGATCCCGCGTCCGACTCACTCGATGCCGCCGTGTTCAAGGTGGCCGGTGTGGTCGTGCTCGGCGCGATCATGTCGATCCTGGACGTGACCGTCGTAACCGTCGCACTGCCGACGTTCCAGCACGAATTCGACACCAGCTACGCCATCGCGGCCTGGACTATGACCGGCTACACCCTGGCCCTGGCCAGCGTGATCCCGCTGACCGGCTGGGCCGCCGACCGATTCGGCACCAAACGTCTCTACATCCTGGCCCTGACGTTCTTCATCCTCGGCTCGGTGCTGTGCTCCACGGCCTGGAACATCGAGTCGCTCATCGCGTTCCGCGTCGTGCAGGGCCTCGGCGGCGGCATGCTGATGCCGCTGGGTATGACGATCATGACCCACGCGGCCGGACCGCAGCGGATCGGCCGGGTGATGGCGGTCCTGGGTGTGCCCATGCTGCTGGGCCCGATCCTCGGGCCGATTCTCGGCGGCTGGCTGATCGGCAGTTTCAGCTGGCACTGGATCTTCCTGATCAACCTGCCCGTCGGTGTGGTCGCGTTGATCCTGGCGGTAGTGGTGCTGCCCTCCGACCGGCCCGAACCCTCGGAATCGTTCGACTTCCTCGGGATGCTGCTCGCCTCACCGGGATTGGCGTTGTTCCTGTTCGGGGTGTCCTCGATTCCCGAACAGCACACGGTGGCCTCGGCGCGGGTGCTGGTGCCGGCCGCGATCGGCCTGGTGCTGATGGTGGGTTTCGTCTTCCACGCGCTGCGCACCGAACATCCGTTGATCGATCTGCATCTGTTCCGCAATCGCCAGCTGACCTTCGCGGTGCTGACCGCGGTGTTCTTCGCGGTGGCGTTCTTCGGTTCCGGTCTGCTGCTGCCCAGCTATCTGCAGCAGGTGCAGGGTAAGTCGACGCTGGTGACCGGATTGCTCATCGCGCCACAGGGTTTGGGTGCGATGGTCACGATGCCAATCGGCGGCAAGCTGGTCGACAAGATCGGCCCCGGCAAGGTGGTGATGAGCGGTCTGGCCGTCATCGCGGTGAGCATGGTGTTCTTCACCCAGCTCTCGGCCGACACCTCGCTGCCGTTGATGTGTGTGGCGCTGTTCGTGATGGGTCTGGGCATGGGCTGCACGATGATGCCGACCATGACCGCCGCGATCCAGACGCTGACCCACGCGCAGGTGGCGCGCGGTTCGACCTTGATGAACATCGTCAACCAGGCGGCCGGTTCGATCGGCACCGCGATCATGTCGGTGCTGCTGACCAACATGCTGGAGAACCGTCCGCTGGCACAGGCGGCGATCGGATCGCAGTTCGATCCGACCATCGCGCAGAAGCTGCCACCCGAGCAGCTCGACGCCGGATTCGATCAGGCCGCCACCGCCTACGCGCACACCTACATCGTCGCTCTGGTGCTGGTTCTGGTGACGCTGATTCCGGCGGCGTTCCTGCCGCGCTCCAAACCGAAACTGCCCCAGGAAGGTGCCGATGCGCCGGTGCTGATGGGGCACTGATCGCCGAGGGCCGAGCCCTCGTTCACCGACCGCGATCGTGCATCGACTGCACGGACGCACCGCATGCCGTCCGGGCGGGTCCTTCGGGTCCGCCCGGACGGCATGCGGCGTTTCACCGCCCGTAGTTCGAGGCGCCGCATCGATCGCTGCTGAATTGCTGCCAACGTTCCGGTGACAGTTGGATCACTTTGGATGAACCCGTGGCGATTCGAGTTGTACTTTTGAATTCCCAGTTCAAATGCACTGACGAGCGGGTGAACGAAAGGGGCGGTCATGCCGTTGCGCAAGAGTTTGCTGGGATCGCGAACCGGGTCGGTGGGTGCGAAAACCGTCACGACCGTTCGCGCATCACTGACCCCGGAAGCGTTGACCACCGGCGGCCTGCTGCTCACCGCCGCCGGACTGGCCCTGCTCGGTCCCCTGCTCGCGGCGATGCTGATCCGCGCCAGTGGCGCGGGCCGCACCGACGCGGCGGCGACGACACCGCTGGTGCTGGCGATGCTCGCCGTGATCGTCGCTGTGGCGAGCGGTTTCGCCCTGTTCGTCTCGGCGTGGCGGCGGGCCCACACTGCGGCGCCCGGACGCGTGGGCCGCGTCTCGACCGTGCGGACCGAATCGGTGCGCTCCGACTTCGACGGTGGCGGTGGGCTATGAGTATCGCCGATCTCGAACGGGTGCGCCCTGATCGGCTGCGGTGCCGGCAACTGCGGATGCTGGCCGTGGTCACGAACGAATCCGGTTGCCGCGACGCGACTCAGGTGCTGCTGGAGCGGGCGTATCGCCGCTGGTCGGGTCACCCGGACTGTGATCACTTCCCGCCCGTGCAGCGCTGGCGGGCGGTCGAACCGGGGTATCTGGACGGCGCGGAGTTGCTGCCGGGCTCACTGATCGGCGCGGTGGCGGCAGGGCATCGCCCGCGAATTCGCGATCTGTCGCTGGGAGTGCAGGCCGCGCTCGTGCTGCATTCGGGATGTCCGGCGCTGGTCGAGGAGACGGTGCTGCCGGGCGCGGGCCGCGGGGCCCTCGCGCAGGCGTCGCGGCGCGGCCTGTGCGTCTCCGTCTACGGGTTGCCCGAGGACGATATGACGCTGGCCGAAAGTGTGCTGGCCGGATATGCCGGGATGGGCGCGCTGACGGTGGTCGAACGGCTCTCCCGGTGGCTACCCGACAACGCCTCGCGTCCAACGGTATCGGTCCCCGCGCGCGCTGCGGGGACCGATCCGCGTGCCGTGGCGTGAACCGGTTCAGCCGGCCTGTGCCGGTTCGGGGTGCGGCGCCGGCTGTGCGGCGCGGTGGCGCAGCAGCACCAGGCCCAGCAGCGCGGCCGCGAGGCTGAAACCGGCGCTGATCCACGCCCCGTAGGACATGGCCGTGGTGAACGCCGACTTCGCCGGTTCGCCGAAGCCGAGAGCGAACGCGTTGCCGATGTTCTCCCGCGCCGCCGCCGGGACGTCGGCCGGCATGTGCGAGGTGAACACGCCCGCCAGCACACTGCCCAACACCGCGATGCTGACCGCCATACCCACCTGCTGGATGGTGTCGTTCATCGCCGAGCCCACACCGGCGTGCTCGAGCGGGATCGCGCTCATGATCGCGGCATAGGCCGCGGGACCGGCCAAACCGCCCCCGACACCCATCACCAGCATCGAGGTGAGCACCCACGCGTAGCTGTCGGCGTTGGCGAGGATGACGAACGCCCCGGCCATCACCGCCAAGCCCGCGACGATGAGGGTCTTGTTGCTCAGCTTCTTGCCGAGGGTGGCGCCGAGTCCGTTGCACACCGTCGCGGCCACGGCGTAGGGCAGCAGCGCCAGCCCGGCTTTCATCGGGCCGTATCCGAGGACGAACTGCAGGTACTGGGTGAGCATCAGCATCACCGCGCCCATGCCGAACACCATCAGCAGCAACGTGAGGCAGGTGCCGGTGAAGTCGCGATTGCGGAACACCGCCAGCGGCAGCATCGGATGCGGCGAGCGGTACTCCCAGTAGGTGAATCCAGCCGCGGCCACCACCGCGAGCGCGATGACGGGGATGTTCCATTCGCGTTCGATGATCACGTAGACGGTCGCGGTGAGCGCCGCGATCGACAGCAGCACTCCGACCAGGTCGACCGGGCGTTGCTGTCCGTAGGTTTCGGGCATCAGCACCACCGCGGCGATGATGGCGACGATCGCGACGGGGATGTTGAGCAGGAACACCGACCCCCACCAGAAGTGCTGCAGCAGAAAGCCGCCCAGGGTGGGGCCGAGCACGATGCCGACCATCGAGACCGTCGACCAGCCGGCCATCGCCTTGCGGCGTTCGTCCTCCTCGAAGGTCGTCATCAGGATCGACAGGGTCGAGGGCATGAGCAGCGACCCGCCCACACCCATCGCGGCGCGGGCGGCGATCACCTGCCAGGGTTCGCTGGCCAGGACCGCCAGCAGCGAGGCCGCGCCGAACACCGCGAGGCCGGTGATGAGCATGCGGCGGCGGCCGAACCGGTCGGACAGGCTGCCGGCGGTGAGCAGGAGTCCGGCGAAGACCAGGACGTAGGCGTCGAGGATCCACTGAATGTCGGACGGGCTCGCGCCCAGTTCCCGGATCAGTGACGGGATGGCCAGGTTGAGGACGGTGCCGTCGATCATCAGCACCAGCAGGGACAGGCAGAGCACACCCAGGATCCACCAGCGGCGGGGATCGCGCGAGGGCGTCTCGGCGGATTCTCGTACAGTGTTCGATTCCACTCGAGCAGCGTACGATAAACTCGAACAGTGTGCGAGGCAATTACAGTGGTGCCGTGACCAAACCGTTCAGCTCGGTGTGGACGCGGCAGGCCCGCCCGCCCAGGAGGTCGGGGCTGACCCGCGATCAGATCGTGGCGGCCACTGTGGAACTGCTCGACGCCGACGGCCTCGACGCGCTGAGCATGCGCAAACTCGGCGCGCGCCTCAACGCCGGCGCGACCAGCCTCTACTGGTACGTGGCCAACAAGGACGAGCTCCTGGAATTGGCGCTCGACGAGGTGTGGGGACTGGTCGAGACGCCCGATCCCGACCACGCGAACTGGCGGGAGGTGTTCACCACCTTCGCCTACAGTCTGCGCGGCACCATCCGGTCGCATCCGTGGGCGGCGAGCCTGCTGGGACAGCTGCCCAGCGTCGGCCCGCACGCCTTCGCGCTCACCGACCGGTTGCGCCGCACCTGCCTGCGGGCCGGATTCGCCGGCACCGACGTCTACCTGGCCACCGCCCTGGTGATGAGTTTCATTCTGGGACAGGTGATTCCGGAACTTACCTACCGCAAGGCCGTCGGCGGCGAGGTCGACCACCAATCGGTGCTCGCCTCGATGGACCAGCTGGCCGCGGACTATCCGCAACTGCGCGCCGACTACCGCGACGCGCTACCGCAGGATCCGGAAGTGGCGCGGGCGCTGGCGTTCGACTTCGGGCTGGTCTGCGTTCTGGACGGGATGGCCGCGCGCCTGGGTGAGCCGCCCACGGCCGATCTGGGCCGTCCCGGCACGGCACCGCAGGAGGAGCCGGAAGCGTCGCCGCACCCCGGAACTCAGCGGCGCACCCGGTAACGCAGGTGAGTGACCCGGCTGCCCGCCACGACAACCGGATCCTCCAGCAGGTGCGGTGCGGCGCCTAGATGATCGAACATCGGTGTGCCGCCGCCGAGCAGCACCGGCACCAGATCGATCCAGATCTCGTCGAGCAGTCCGGCCTCGAGCGCCTGGCGGGCCATCGTGCCGCCGTTGACGCCCACCGCCCGGTCGCCGGCGATCTCGGCCGCGCGCTCGATCGCGGCCTCGATCCCGTCGGTGACGAAGGTGAACGGCGCCCCGGGATGCGAGTCGATCCACTGCTGCGGAATGCGGTGGGTGACAACGACTATCGGCCGGTCGAACGGGTGGCTCCCACCCCAGCCGTCGGTGAGGTCGAACAGCCGGCGCCCGACCACGAACACACCGACCGCGTCGAGATAGGCCGCGACATGGTCGTGGTCGACCTCGGTCATCGAGAATCGCAACTCCGGATGGGTACTCGGGTAGGCGCGGTCACCGGCCTCGTACCACGCGAACAGATGCTCGAATCCGGATTCCTCCGGCCCGGCGATATATCCGTCGAGCGACATACTCGCCCCGCACACCACTGTCGCCATCTCGTCGCTCCTTCGACTCGCCTACATGGGCTTTCACGGAGGCAGACGAGCGCCGCGGCCGGAATTCATCGGCGTGGGGCCGGAAGTCGGTCGCGATACATCGACCGATACGCTCCGATCACCGCGACCAGATGGTCCACCACCTGATCGCGGTCGGCGCGCAGCGAACCGTTGAGCCAGGCCGCGAACAGTCCGGCATTGCCCGAGGCCATGGTGACCGCGGCCATCCGCCGCCGCATCGGATCGTCGATATCGGTGAACAGATGATCCTGGATGAGCCGGGTGAACGTCGGCATCACCGCGATCGTGGTCTGGCCCAAACCGGTGCTCGAATACGGTTCGACCAGGAACAGCCGCGATTTGCGGGGATCGGCGAGCACCTTGTCGACCAGCACTCTGGCCAGTTCGCGGTCGCGGTCGGGATCGGCGGCCGCGGCGAAAGAGGTCATCGGTTCCCGGAAGTCGTCGGCGACCTGCCGGTAGAGCACGTCCAGCAGATCGTCGCGGCCGGTGAAACTTTCGTAGAAGTAGCGGTCGGTGAGCCCCGCGCGCCGGCACACCGCGCGCATGGTGACCGCGCCCGCCCCGGCCTCGCCGATCAGGTCCAACGCGGCCTCCAGCAACGCGGTCCGGCGCGCCTCGCGGCGCTCGGTGAGCGTGGTACCACCCCAGATACGGGTGTCGTTGTCGGTGGAGTCCTGACCTGTGCGCACGGACCCGAGCCTAACGGTTCAGAGCCCGGAGGCGGCAGCGCAGCGTTACCACGCAGGGCTCACCGTTGGGCTCCATCGACACAGCCTAACGGGTGGGTTCAGCCCAGGATTTCGTCGACATAACACCAGCGCCATTTCTCGCCGGGCTCCACGCTGCGCATCACCGGATGCGTCGAGGCGTGGAAGTGCTTGGTGGCGTGGTTGCCGACCGAGGAATCGCAGCAGGCGATATGCCCGCAGGTCAGGCACATGCGCAGATGCACCCACGTCAACCCCTCGGCGACGCATTCGGAACAGCAGTCGGGATGGTCGGGGGTGTGGGTGTGCGGGGCGGCGACGAGGTGTTCGCAGCCGCCGGAGACCGGGGCGGACAGGGGAGCGGCGGTCTCGTCGTCGTCGGCCTCGCTGATCCGGTCGATCGTGGACTCCTCCAGATCGATCGCGGTCATCACCTGTTCGAGGACCTCGTGGTCGATCCCGCCGCCGTCGCGGGCGCGCAGCACCGCCTCGCGTTCGGCGTGGAGCATCACCAGCCGCAGCCGCCGGTATTCGCCGCTGGGAGTGACGCGCACCGATTCCGCGCGCCCGAGCTGTTCCCACGCCGCGTGGCTGCGCCGCGCCACCCGGTCACGCAGGCTCGTCACCACCTCGGGCGGGGTTTCGGGGGCGACCGCCTCGTCGAGTGCCTCGAGTCCGGCGGTGGTGGCCTGCTGCAGCAGCGCGGCCTCCTGCAGCGCGTCCTCGGCGCGGCTGGGACCGCGCAGTTGCAGCACCCGCACCAGCGCCGGCAGCGAAATACCCTGCAGCAGAAGCGTTCCGCCGACCACGACCAGGGCCAGCAGTTTCAGCGTCGCCAGCTGCGGGGTGTCGTCGGGCAGCAGGGTGGCCGCGGCGAGGGTGACCACACCGCGCATCCCGGCCCACGACACCACCGCGGGACCGGTCCAGGTGGGTTTGGGTTTGCCCCGGGGGCGGCTTTCGACGAACCAGGAGAAGTAGGTGGCGGGAAAAACCCAGATCGGTCGCACCACGATGACGGTGACCAGCACGGCGACAGCGGTGAACACGATGGTGGCGTGGTCGAGTCCGCTGTTCCAGGCGTCGTCGACGATATGGCGGACCTGCAGGCCGATCAGCAGGAAGACCGCGCTCTCCAGCAGGAACTGGATGGTGCGCCAGTTCGTGCGTTCGGCCACGCGGGAGGCGGCCGACTGCCACACCGGGGCGCCTTGGCCGAGGATCAGCCCGCATACCACCACCGCGATCACGCCGGAGGCGTGGGCGGCCTCGGCGGGCAGGTACGCCGCGAACGGCGCCAGCAACGAGATACCGGTGTCGAGCACCGGATCGGTGATGCGGCGGCGCACCAGCACCAGCACCGCGGCCGCGGCGATACCGATGACCGCGCCACCGGCGGCCGCGTAGACGAAGTCGCCGCCGGCCTGCCACACACTGAAACTGCCCGCCATCGCGGCGATCGCGGTGCGCAACGCGACCAGCGCGGTGGCGTCGTTGAACAGCGATTCGCCCTCGAGCAGGGTGACGATGCGCCGTGGCATCCCGACCCGGCGGGCCACCGCGATCGCGGCCACCGCATCCGGCGGCGCGACGATCGCGCCGAGTGCGACCGCGGCCGCGAACGGCACCGGCAGCAGCTGCCACACCACCGCGGCGACCGCGAAGGTGGTGGCCAGCACGAGGCCGACCGACAGCAGGGTGATCGACACCTTCTTCGGTTTGAATTCCAGCAGCGAGGTGCTGATCGAGGCCGTGTACAGCAGCGGCGGCAGCAGACCCAGCAGTACCCACTCCGGATCGATGTCGATCTGCGGGACGAACGGCAGGTAGGAGGCGACGACCCCGGCGACGGTGAGCAGCAGTGGTTCGGCCATGCCGATGCGGCGGGCCAGCGCCGCCAGCGCGACCGCCACGGCGAGCACGGCCACAACTCCGAACGCGATATGCACCCGCTCATCGTGCCAGTCGATCCTGGTAGTTCGCGCAACCGGGCACCGCGGCCGGTCCGGGTGCGGCACGGCCGGGCGGCGCGCGGCGGCGGTGATCCGCATACTGGACACGATGAATGCGCTGCGGACCGGGATGTCGTCGGGACCGATCGTGCGCGGCCGGCCGCGGCGTACGGAATTGATGTTGTGTACCGCGGCGGTGGTCGTGGTGGGTATCGCGGCGTGGATCATGTCCGCGGCCGCCGGTGGTGACGACGGCCGATCCCTGCAGTGGTCGTTGCTGGTGTTCGCGGCGCTGACGCTGCTGGCGCACGTGACGGTGCGGCAGTTCGCCGCGCACGCCGATCCGGTGATCCTGCCGTGCGTGGTGTTGCTCAACGGGCTGGGGCTGGTGCTGATCGACCGGCTCGACCGGGCCGAGGCCGCGAGCGCCGCCGCCAAGGGTGTCGCCGCGCCGTCGTCGGACGCCGCGCACCAATTGATCTGGACCGCAGCGGGTATCGCGTTGTTCGCGCTGGTGCTGGTGGTGGTGCGCAACCATACGCAGCCGGCCCGCTACGCCTACACGTGCGGGCTGGCCGGTGTGGTCGCGCTGCTGATCCCGGCGGTGCTGCCCGCGCGCTTCAGCGAGGTCAACGGCGGCAAGAGCTGGATCCTGTTCTCCGGGTTCTCGATTCAGCCCGGCGAATTCGCCAAGGTGCTGCTGCTGATCTTCGTGGCGGCGTTCCTGGTCGCCAACCGGGACCTGTTCGGCGCGGCCGGGCAGCGGGTGCTGGGTTTCACGGTGCCGCGGCTGCGCGATCTGGGGCCGCTGCTGGTGGTGACGTTCGTGTCGGTGCTGGTGCTGGTGTACGAGAAGAATCTGGGTTTCTCGCTGCTGGTGTTCGGCACGGTGCTGGCGATGGTGTACATCGCGACCGGGCGGGCGTCGTGGCTGCTGATCGGGGTGGCGATGTTCGCCGTCGGCGCCGTGGTCGCCTACCACCTGTTCGCGCACGTGCGGGTGCGGGTGCGGGTCTGGGAGGATCCGATGGCCACCTACTACACCAACGGCTATCAGATCGCGCAGGGATTGTTCGGCCTGGGAACCGGCGGATTGTGGGGGACCGGGCTCGGGGCGGGCCGGCCGCAGGAGGTGCCGTTCGCCAAAACCGACTTCATCATCTCCACCATCGGCGAGGAACTGGGGTTGTTCGGGCTGACGGCGGTGATCCTGCTGTTCGGGGTGATCACCGTGCGCGGTTTCGCCGCGGCCTTGGCCACGCGTGACGCGTTCGGGAAACTGCTCGGCGGCGGGCTCGCGTTCTCGGTGGGCTGGCAGCTGTTCGTGGTGATCGGCGGTGTGACCAAGCTGATTCCGCTGACCGGCCTGACCACGCCGTTCATGTCCTACGGCGGATCGTCGCTGCTGGCCAACTATGTGATCGTGGCGCTGCTGATCCGCATCTCCCACGACGCTCGCACCGAGGCCGCGCCGGCCGCGCCGCCACCGGCGCCGATCGCCGAGGCCATGACCGAACACATCCGCCGACCGCGCCCGCGATGAAAGCCATTGCGCGGCAACCACTCACGTCACCCGATTACCGTGTGGTCACCAGGTTGTCCGGTATCCGTCCGGTGAGGAACCGCTCGATCTGGGCGGCGGCCACCGCGTAGGCGCGGCTCGTGCTGTGACTGCCGGCACCCGCGACATGCGGGGTGAGAAACAGCCCCGGCGCACCCCACAGCGGATGATCCGGTGGCAGCGGTTCGGGATCGGTGACATCGAGCGCGGCGCGCAGCCGATGCGAATACAGTTCGGCGACAAGGGCTTCGGTGTCGACCACCGGCCCGCGCGAGACGTTCACCAGAATCGCGCCGTCGGGCATGCGGGCCAGCATCCTCGCATCGGCCAGCCCACGGGTGCGGGGGGTCGCCGGCACCGCCAGCACCACGATGTCGTGGTCGGGCAGCAGTGCGAGCAGCTCACCGACCGGGTGCACTCCCGGCCGCGCGGTCCTCGCCACGATCGTCACCGGCGTCCGGAACGGCGCCAGCGCGCGGATCAGGGCGTGGGCGAGATCGCCGGCGCCGACGATGAGCACCTTCTTCCCGTACAGGGTGCCGGTGGGGCGGGTGGCCCAGCGGCGCTCCTGCCGGGCACGGGCGAAAAACGCGAAATCGCGGCACAATGCGATCAACGCGCCCAGAACCCATTCGGCCACCCCGTCGCCGTGCGCGCCCCGCGCGTTCGACAGCAGCACCCCCTCGGGCAATGCGCCCACCCAGCCGTCGGCGCCCGAGGTGAGCAATTGCACCAGACCCAATTCCGGAAGCCGGTGGGCGAGCGCCACCGTGTCGGCGCGGGCCGGGAAATCGGGAATCAGTACCCGCGCCGCCTCGGCGCCCGGCGGCAGCACACCCTGGCGATAGTGCAAGGCGGTCACACCGTCGAGATGCGCCAGGGCCGCCACCCCGATCTCGTGTGGCACCAGCACCGTCACCGCCATACCGAACCACGGTAGTTGTGCACACCGCCCCCTTCACGCGCGTACAGGGGAGGTGGCGGTGGGAAGGCGGTGTGCGGGCAGCGTCCGGACGCCGATGCTCAGATCGCCGGTGGCGCCGCGCTTTCCAAGTCGAACCCGGCGTCGCGCCAGGCGACGATGCCGCCCGCCAGGCTTGCCGCATCGTAGCCCGCGCGGGCGGCCGCAGCGGCGAAGCGGCGCGACAGATCACCCACGGGGCAGACGAAAACCAGTGGGCGCGAGCGGGAGAACGGCACGCCGTGGGCGAACATGTCGTCGAGCTGGTCGTCGCGGATGTTGATCGCGCCCGGGAGGTGCCCGATCCGGTAGGCCATCGCACCGCGGGTGTCGACGATCGTCGGGCGGCCGGTGACGTCGAGTTCGCGCAACTCGCTCGGGGACAGTTCGCGGACAGCGTCCAGTTCCGCCTCGGTGGGTGCGGGCACGCCGGAACTCGTGCGGCCGAACAGGTCCGGGCGCCGCTTCTTGATGTAGGACAGATACGGTTCGATGCGGTCGCACACGATCAGCACCGCCACGACCGGAGTCGGTCCCGGCGGCAGGTCGCGCAACACCTCCAGCGCGGCGGCGTATCCGGCGCCGCTGGTGGGGCCGGCGAGAATGCCGTAGCCGGTGGCCAATTCGAGGGTGGCCTCGATCGCCCGGGCCGAGTCGATCGTCACGATCCGGTCGTAGAACTCCGGCTGGAACAACCCCACATCCCACATCTCGGTCTCCGACCGGATACCGGGAATGAAGTCGCCGCGTTGCGACACCACTGCGATCGTGCGCAGCTCGGGATGATGTTTGCGCAGATAGGTGGCGGTGCCGCGGGTGGATCCGGTGGTGCCGAGTCCGCCGATGAGGTAGTCGGCGCCCATGCCGGCGGCGGCAAGATCCTCGTGGATCTCGCGCCCGGTGCCGTGGTAGTGGGCGTCGATGTTCTTCTCGTTGGTGTACTGCGACGGATGATGGTAGGCGCCGGGGTTTTTCGCCATCGTCGTCTCGATCACCGAGTAGACGTCGTTGGGGGTGGTCGGATCCGGGCATTCCGACAGCCCCGGCAACTCCTCGATCCGCGTGCCGAACAGTTGCAGCAGATCGCGCACCTCGTCGACCTTGATCCGGTTGGTCACCGCGTGCAGGCCCACACCGTGGCGGGCGCCCAGCAGCCGCAGCGCCTTGGCGGTGTTGCCGCTGGAGGCCTCGATGAGTGTCTGCCCGCGGGCGGTGATCTCGTCGAGCTCGTCGCGGATCATGCCCCAGGCGACGCGGTCCTTCACCGAACCGAACGGGTTGTAGAACTCGAGCTTGGCATACAGTTCCACCCCGGGCAGCCGGTGCACGGCCGGATCCAGCCGCAGCAGCGGTGTATCGCCGATCAGGTCGGTGATGTCGTCGAAGCGCATCACGACCTCCCGGGACGATAGTCGGCGTCGGGCATCACGTGGAAACCGTCGTCGCAGTGGGCGACGGCCAACTTCGGCGGCAGTGGATGCATCGATGCGCGCGCTGCCGACAAATCCATGTGATAGGCACCGGTATTCGGGAAAACCAGCAGATCACCGGGCTGCGGCAGGCGCGGCAACCACACCTTGTGATTGCTGATCAGATCGCGTTCCAGGCACAGATGCCCGCCGATGTACACCCCGACCGGACCGCCGGGATCGTCGGCGGCGCGGTCCGCGGATTCGGGTCCGGGCAGCAGCAGCGGATCCACCATCACCTCCTGGTCGGCGGGCGTGATCGTGTCACGTCCGATGTCGACGGTCACCACGATGCTGCCGTCGACTGTGCGCTTGACGAATTCCACGCCCGCCACGGTGACTCCGGCATGATCGGCCAGCGTCTTGCCCGGTTCGCACCACAGTTCCAGCAGGTTGTCGGCGAGTACCCGCGCCAGCGGTTGCCCACCGTGCGCGGCCAGGGGTGCGGCGAGCAGGTCGTCGAGCATCCGCGGCCCAGACATCGTGTTGGCGTATTTGTGGAAGATCGGGATGCCGTGGGCGCCGGTGTCGTCGACGGTGTAGCCGAAGGTATTGTCCGCCCAGCTCATCGGCTCGCCGCGCCCGACCAGCGATTCCCGCAGAGCCAGCGTGTAACGGTCGAAGCGGTCGGCGTCGGCGGTGAACACCTGCCGGAACCCGCCGCCGATGTCGAGCACGGTGGGGGCGAGGCCGTGGGCATACGCGCGTTCGATCCAGCCCAGGCACGCCTCCACCGCGCGCACCCGTTCACCGATATCGCCGGAATCGAGATGAAAAGCGAAACCGCGCAAGGTGATTCGATCCCGGCACCGGGTCAGCAGCGTCAGCTGTTCGGCTACCTCGCCGGGGCCGATGCCGAACCGGCTCACCGCCACCTGTCCGCCGGGGCCGGGGAATCCGCTCAGCCGCAACAGCACCGGGATCGGTGCCGACGGATCGGCCAGAGCCGTCAGCTCGCGCAACTCCCACGGATTGTCCACGTTCACCGTCACACCGGATCCGGCGAGTGCGCTCAGCAGCCGCCTGCCCTTCGGCCCGGTCACCTCGATGTCGGCGGGTGCGAATCCCACGTCGCGGGCCGCGGTGAGCTCTTGGGCGGAGGCCACATCGACACCGATTCCGGCACGGTGCGCGGTCGCCAGCAGCGCTCGGGAATGGTTCACCTTGTGCGCGTAGCAGATTCGATGGCGCAACCGATGCCGCACCGCTACGGCTCGGAGCTGTCGCAGATTGTCGAGGTAGACCTGCGGAAACAGCAGATGCGCCGGCGTGCCGAACCGGGCGACGGCCGCGGTGAGCGCATCCGGGCAGCCGAGATAGGCGCGAACCAGGGGATGCAGCAGCGCCGGTAACGCGGGCGGTGCGCTCATTCGGCCGGGCCCGGGGCCGCGAGGGTCGGGTTGTAACCGCTGTCGCGCAGCGCTTCGAAGGCCCGGTGCCGGTTGCGGGCGCTGCGGAATTCGGCGCGCACCCGTTTGCTGATCAGATCGATCTCGTGCACCGCGATCTGCATCGATTCCAGCACGCCGCCGATGGTGCGCACACAGTGTTTGCAATTCATATCCGGCACATAGAACAGATGGTCGGCCGTGCCCGCGAGATCGCCGGTGGCATCCGGTGTTTCGATGATGTCGAGTCCGGACACGGTCCGGGTGAACAGGTCCACGAACCGATCGACCACCTCGGGCAGCAGACTGTAGTGTTCGCCGTCGATGCGATGCGGCATCGCCGCCAGGCACGACGGGCGCGCCCCCGGCGGCAGCAGCGCGTATTGGCGTGAGATCAGGTCGAGTTCGTCGTGATATCTGGCGATGGCCGCCTCCACCGACAGGCCCTCCTCGGTCGTGGCGCGGCGCATCACGGTGTGGGCGTCGTGGATGGTGGCGTCCTTCATCGCGCGCAGGGTGGCGATCGTGTCGTCGGTGTAGCGGACGGTGCCGTCGGGCTGGGAGTCGAGGGCGGCCGCGATCATGCCGCGCCGATAGGTGGAGGCCTGCTGCTCCCAGTACCAGCGGGTGGCGATCGCGGCGAAGATGCCGGAATCGCGCAGCCCACAAGCGAATTCGGTGGCGGTCCGATACGGTGTGGACTCGGCCAGCAGCGCGTGCTGTGCCAATGCCCGGCCGGTCGCTTCGATGCCCACGCGCAGAATGTCGATCGGATCCTGATCGGTCGTGGTCGCACCCAGAACCGCGCGGTCGTGCGGGGTGAGCGCCGCGATCCGTTCGCCGAGTGCGGTATCGGTGTCGAGGCTGTGCCACAGGGCGAGCACGGTTTCGCGGACCGCGACCGGCACGATCGGCCCGAGACCGCCGGTGCGGACGTGGCCGGTGTTGGGGATGCCATCGCTGTCGGTCCACACCACCCGATGGGTGGCGCTGGTGACCTGATCGGCGCGGCACGGACGCATGAACGACTCCAGATACAGCCGCTGCGACAACGTCAGATGGCTACCCGGTTCGGGCCGCAACGGTGTGCGGGTGACCGCGACGGTGCGCGCCGCGGTGGGTGTGGCGGCGGTGAACAGTCCGGGACGGGCCAGTTCGGCGAGGATCCGGGACGCGGTGCGGCGATCGTAATCCGACGCGCTACCCGCCGGTGCCGTGCCCGCAGTGGCCCCGGAGTCCGGGCCGGGATCGGCGGTGGAGACGGCGGGTGCGGCGGATTCGCGGCGTGTGGTCATCGGACCTCCGTGGCGATGGTGGTGAGGCAACCGAGGAACCGGTCGATCTCCTCGGCCGTGGTGTAGACATGGGTACTCACGCGCACCGAATCCGCCTCGGCCGCAACCACTTCGGCGTCCTCGTCGGTAGAGGCGGCGGTGCCGGAGGGGACGCAGTGCGCGCCGGTGCGCACCAGGAAACCCAGTTCCGAGAGCACGAAGCCGAGGTCGGTGGCGGTGATGCCGTCGAGGGTGAACGACACGATGCCGTATCCGGTGTCGCACGGGGCGTGTGCGGGTCCGGGCAGCAGGCGCAGCCCGGGTAGTGCGCGCATGCCGTCGACGAGGCGGCGGGTCAGCATCCGGTTGTGCTTTTCGACGGTGTCGATACCGATCGAATCGAGTACCCGCAGGGCCTCCCCGAGGGCCAGGATGCCCGGGATGTTGTGGGTTCCGCCCTCCAGGCGATGCGGCATCCGCGCCGGCAGCAACGCCGAATCTTGCACGCTCACACCGGAGTTGCCGCCCGGCAGGAACGGGCCCAGCTGGTCGTGGACGCGGCGGTGGCAGAACAGCACCCCCGTGCCGGGCGCGGCGAACATCTTGTGCGCCGACAGCACCGCGAAATCCGCGCCCAGCTCACGCACGTCGACCGGGATGTGCCCGCCGCTCTGGCTGCAGTCGAAACACACCGCCACCCGGGGGTCGAGGCGGCCGCGCAACTCCTCGAGGGTGTTGCGGGCACCGTAGACGTGGTGGAGGTGGCTGACGGTCAGCAGCCGGGTGCGTGGCCCGAGTTTGGCGGCGATGTCGTCGATATCTGCCTCGCCCAGCGCGGTGGTCCGGTAGGGGACCAGCCGCACCCGGCGGCCGAAATGGGCCAGCGTGGCCCGCAACTGCAGCCACGGATACACGTTGGAGGCGTGATCGCGTGGGCTGTAGAGGATTTCGTCGCCGTCGGTGAGGGTGGTCAGCCCCCAGGCGAGCGCGACCGCGTTGAGGCCGGCCGTCGCGCCCGCGGTGAACACCACCTCGTCGGGCTCGGCGTGCAGGAAGCGGGCGGTATCGGCGCGGACCTGTTCGATCGCGCGGGTCAGCGTCGTCGCCCACGGATAGGTGCCGCGTCCGGAATTGGCGGTGTGGCGGCGGTGATAGCCCTCGATCGCCTCGATCACCGGCAGCGGTTTCTGAGTGGTTGCGGCGCTGTCCAGATAGACGGGCCCGTCGTCGGTGAGCGCGGGGAACAGGTCGCGAACGGCTCCCGGGTCGCGCGCTGCGGCGGTCTCGGTGTGCGCCCGGCCGGACGGTTCGCCCGCAGGGGGCGAAGGGATCCGGGCGGTGGTGTGCGCGGGAGTGTGCGCGGAGGCCGGGGCGCTCGCCGGGTGGGCGTGCGCGGGCCGAGGGGTCGGCGACCGCAACGTGACGCTCCCTTCGGCTCGTACGCTGGCGACCATATCCACGATACCTATCGCCGCAGCGGCCTTCGAACCCGGTCGCGGACAACGCATTTCACCGGTCGATCGTCCAGGATCGCGGAACGTGGTCGGAGCGGGGGAGTTTCGCGGTCAGTTACCGGCCGGATCGGGGCCGCCGGGATTGCACATCGCCTGGACGGTGGCCTGGTAGCCGACGGCCGGGCGCCACGGCTCCAGATTCCAGCTCGGCTTGTTCGGTGCGACCATTCGCGCCCACACCCAATGACATTCGAATTGGTCGTACATACCCGGCGAATCGGCGTCGGGAGAGTCGGCGAGCACCTCCGACCAGGCGCGGTCCAGGGCGGCGGGGAATTGGTCGGCGCGCCCGGCGGCGGTCGGGTAGACGTGCAGGCGGCGGCCGTCGGGATCGTCGGTCCATTCGGTGTGATCGATCAGCGGGCTGCCGGCGAAGGGATCGGTGGTGGGTTCGGTGGTCGGCGCGCCGCCGCTCGGGCCGGTCGGCGCCTCGGGGGTGGTCGGCGTGGCCGTGGTGGTTGCGGGCCCGGCGGATTCGGTGATCGCGGAGTCGTCGCTGCCGCATCCTGCCACCGCGAGTACGGCCGAGACCACCGCGGCCGCCGTGGCCCATCGCGGCCCGCGACCGGGTGCTCGTCGCGCCCCCGACCTCATTCGTGTCCCTTTCGACGTCGCGATCCACCGTCGCCGCTCACGCTACCCGCCACGCCCGGGCGTACCGGAATCGGCGGGGCGGGCGCGCCCGTGTTGCCCGAATACCGTGGGAACTCGACGTAGAGTGGAGGGGTGGCCGCTCAGTTGACCAAGGGACAGGTGGACCGTCTGACCCACGACGAGGTCGTCGTATCCGTCCGGCACAGCGAACCCGTCGATGTTTCGGCGCTGCTGCTGAATTCGGCCGGCAGGGTTCGCGACGAAACCGATCTGATCTTCTACAACCAGCCCGCCGCGCACGGGGTGCGCCTGGCCTCCGGGCGGCCGGAGCTGTCGATCGGATTGCGTTCGCTCCCACCGGAAATCGAGCATGTGCGGATCGTGGCCTCGCTCGAGGACCAGCAGGATCGCTTCGGTGACTACGTGCCGCCGCAGCTGATCGTGGCCGATCCGAGCGGAAATGCGGTGTACGAGTACACCGTCGACGGCCTCGGCGAGGAACCGGCGGTGATCGTCGCCGATCTGGACCGTGTCGGCAGCACCTGGCAGGTGCGCCCGCTCGGGCACGGATTCCCCGCCGGATTCGCGGCACTGGTGACCGCGCACGGGGTCTCGGTGGGCGGCGGGGCGGACGATTTGCCCTATCGCGGCCCGGCGGTGCTGGCGCCCGGCCAGGAGGTGGCGCTCAACCAGATCCGCAAGGGTGAGCTGTCGATGGTGAAGATGGGTGTCGGGTGGGATCCGATGAAGGTGCACGGCCCGCGCGGGCTGCGCGCCCTCGAGATCGACCTGGACGCCTCGGCGCTGCTGTTCGTCGGCCAGACACTCGTGGATGTGGCGTTCTACCAGCAGCTTTCCTCCCGCGACGGCGCGGTGCGCCACTCCGGGGACAACCTGACCGGTGACGGTAAGGGCGACGACGAGGTCATCACCGTCGACCTGGCCCGGCTGCCGGCGCAGGTGACGTCGGTGGTCTTCGTGGTCACCTCCTATGCGGGGCATACCTTCGAACGCATCCGAAACGGCTACTGGCGCATGATCGACGGTTCCTCGACCGCCGAGCTGGCGCGGGGCAATCTGCGCGGCGGTGGCCCGCACACCGGCATGGTGGTGGCGAAGGTGTATCGCGACGGCGGCATATGGCGGGTGGCCTCGATCGGCGAGCCGATCCAGGCCGGGCATCCGGTGGAGGCCGTCCCGCTGGTGATCCCGACGCTGTGAGCCGCGCCGCGAGCCAGTGGTTTGCCAGGGCTGGTGTGCGCGGCCCCGCATCCCTACTATGACCTCTCGCGGGACCGGCCCAGGAAAGCGGGGGCTTGTCCGGCACAATCGGTACCTGGATGGTGGCGGTGTACCCATCGGCCATGCCCGCGGGCGTGGCGCAGGTGGGTGTTGAGGAGAGTGGACCGTAGGGGCGAGATGACAGCACCGGCAGTGAAATGTCTTGTCTGGGAACTGGACAACACCATGTGGGACGGTGTGGTCTGCGATTCGACCAGTGGTGCACTGCGCCCGGACGCGGTGCGGGCGCTGCACACCCTGACCGGCCGGGGTGTGATGCACGCGGTGGCCAGCCGTGGCGAATGGTCCTGGACGACCGACAAATTGGAACGTCACGGCCTGCACGGGCTGTTCGCCGCCGTCGAGGTCGGGTGGGGTCGCAAGTCGGCGGCGATTACCCGGATCGCGGCCCAGTTGCGGATCGAACTCGACGCGATCGGCTATATCGACGCCGAGGCGATGGAACGCAGCGAGGTCGCCCACGCGCTGCCGCAGGTGCGCTGCTATGCCGGGCGGCACGTCGACGTGCTCGCCGCGCTGCAGGAATTCCGGGCGCCGCTCACCTCCGCGCCGCCGCCGACCTCGCCGATGGGTTTCGCCCACATCTCCGCGAACTGATCCGGCCGCCGCGGCGAGATATCGCCACGGCGGCCGGATCGAGGGCAGGGGGATGAATCAGGCGCTGTCGCGATTGATTTCGACGATCGGCAACACCAAAGCCGCCGGCGCCGAGGCCGGAACCACCGGCCGGCGCGGCGCGACCGGGGAAATGCGCTGGTAGGGGCTGTCCTGCGAAGGGCGGGTGTCGTTTTCACCCTTGTTCGGCCACAGCGCGGCCGCGCGTTCGGCCTGCGCGGTGATCGTCAGCGACGGGTTCACACCCAGGTTCGCCGACACCGCCGCGCCGTCGACGACACTGAGCGTCGGATAGCCGTAGACGCGGTGGTAGGGGTCGATGACACCGTGTTCGGGGTCGGCGCCGATCGCCGCACCGCCCAGGAAGTGGGCGGTCAGCGGGATGTTGAACACCTCGCCCCAGGTGCCGCCCGCGGTGCCGCCGATCTTTTCCGCCACACGCCGGGTCACATCGTTTCCGGCCGGGATCCAGGTCGGATTCGGTTCGCCGTGGCCCTGTTTGGAGGTCAGCTTGCGGCCGAACACGCCCCGCTTGGTGTAGGTGGTGATGGAGTTGTCCAGATGCTGCATCACCAGCGAGATGACGGTGCGTTCGCTCCAGTTGCGCACGCTGAGCATGCGCAGCAGGGTCAGCGGATGGCGCAGCACCTCCAGCAGGAAACGCAGCCAGCGCGGGATCCGGCCGCCGCCGTCGACCATCAGCGTCTGCAGTAGTCCCATCGAATTGGATCCCTTGCCGTAGCGGACCGGTTCGATGTGGGTGTCGGGGGTGGGGTGGATGGAGGAGGTGATCGCGACACCGCGGGTGAAGTCGCGGTCGGGATCGACGGTCCGGGTCGCCGCGCCGAGAATGGATTCGGAGTTGGTGCGGGTCAGCTCGCCCAGCCGCGGCGACAGCTTGGGCAGGATTCCCTTGTCGCGCATGTCGAACAGTAGCTTCTGGGTGCCGCGGGTGCCGGCGGCGAGGACGACGTGCCCGGCGGTGTAGGAGGCCGGTGATCTGCGGATCTTCGCGCCGGTGCGGCGGGTGTCGACCTGCCAGCCGCCGTCGGGCAGCGGCCGCACCGCGGTCACCGTGGTCAGCGGCAGCACCTGCGCTCCGGCCTGCTCGGCCAGGTACAGGTAGTTCTTCACCAGGGTGTTCTTGGCGCCGTGGCGGCAGCCGGTCATACATTCGCCGCATTCCAGGCAGCCGGTGCGCTGCGGGCCGACACCGCCGAAATACGGATCGTCCACGGTCTTGCCGGGCTCGCCGAAGAACACCCCGACCGGGGTCTGCACGAAGGTGTCACCGACACCCATGTCGTCGGCGACCTGTTTGAACACCTCGTCGGCGGGGGTGATGTGCGGGTTGCGCACCACGCCCAGTATTTTGGTGGCCTGCTCGTAGTAGGGGGTCAGCTCGGCGCGCCAATCGGTGATGTCGCGCCACTGATTGTCCTGGAAGAACGGCTCCGGCGGGACGTAGAGGGTGTTGGCGTAGTTCAGCGAGCCGCCGCCCACGCCCGCGCCGCCGAGGATCAGCACATCGCGCAGCAGGTGGATGCGCTGGATGCCGTAGCAGCCCAGCGCGGGCGCCCACAGGAATTTGCGCAGGTCCCAACTGGTTTCGGGCAGTTCGTCGTCGGCGAAGCGGCGACCTGCCTCGAGAATGCCGACCCGGTAACCCTTTTCGACCAGGCGCAGCGCGGTGACGCTGCCGCCGAATCCGGAGCCGACGATCAGGACGTCGAAATCGGTGTCGTGTGCGGTCATGGCCGCTCCTGCGGGGTGCGGGCCATCCGCAACCGGTCGGCCCCGGGAACGGGCTGCGCATGGTGTCTCATCGGGCCTCCGTGAGTGTGTGTCGCCGGTGACGAATATCAACGCTACTACCGAGTATTTTAGGTGTGTCTCTCGGTACCCCTAAATGGTGTCTCGCCTGGTCGGCGCGCAGATCCAGGGAAATCGGCGAGGTCGGCCGGGGTGGCGGCCCGAGCCTCGGCGGCAGCGAGGTTCGAGTGGCGATCCCGAGTCGATCGGGTAGGGATCTCCTCGCGTCGCGCCGCCGGTCGGTCGCCGCGCACGCTCATTACCGGCGGGTAACAGTAATCTGCATCACGATTCGTGACAAGTATGACCGGAATCGCCAGATCGCCGATCACTCTGGTAAGCACCGCTCTCTATATGGCAGGCTGGGAGCATGAGCACACCCCGATCCCGTGCCCGGGCCCGCACGATGGACGAAATCGTGCGCATCGGCCGTGAACATCTGGCGGTGCACGGCGCCGCGGCGCTGTCGCTGCGCGCCGTCGCCCGCGATCTCGGCGTGGTCTCCTCGGCGGTGTACCGCTACGTGCGCAGCCGCGACGAACTGCTGACCATGCTCGTCGTCGACGGCTACACCGAACTGGCCGACGCCGTCGACGCCGCCCTGGCCGGCGCCCCGGCCGACGGCGCCACCAGGCTGCGGGTACTGGCCCACGCCGTGCGCGACTGGGCGCTGGCCGAACCGGCCCGCTACGGCCTGCTGTTCGGCACCCCCGTCCCCGGCTACGACGCACCCGCCCAGGAGACCACCGCCCCCGGCACCCGGGTGATCGGATCCCTGCTGACCATCGTCGAAACCGCCTGCCGCACGGGCCAACTCGCGACCCCCGAGCCCGTCCCGGCGGCCCCGGCCGAACTGGCCGCCGACATCGAACGCATCCGCGCCGAATTCGGGCTCGAAATGCCGGACTGGGCGATGGCGCGCACGCTGACGGTGTGGACGGGCCTGTTCGGGGCGGTCAGCTTCGACGTCTTCGACATGTACGGCGCGCAGACCTTCACCGACCGCGCCCAGGTGTTCGACATCCACCTCGACAACCTGTGCGCGATCCTCGGATTCCCCGCTGCCGCAGCGGACTAGCCCGCGCGGCGGGTATGCATTCGTGGCCGCCATCGTGCAGGATGTCACAACCCGATAAAGCTCATTCTCAGCTTTCCCATACCCGGGAATGAAAGACTGAACGGCGAAATGAACGACGAAACCGAACCGATCCCGGTGGTGGATCCCCGCGCCGGCAGCGGTCGATCGCGGCACGCGCGGCCCGACGACGAGTCGCCATCGGATCGGTCCGGTCGACATAACCCGCGCAACGTCCGGGCGGGCACCCCGCCCTGGAGTCGCGGCATCGCCACCCCCGCCGACCAGCGCGACAGCGAGCGCACCCGGCGAGCGGCCCCACCCCCCGCGCAACGTCCGCCACGACGTGAAC
>NZ_PYHT01000041.1:0-30693 GCF_003023875.1 Nocardia sp. MDA0666 | reverse complement strand
CTGCCCGACCCCGGTGCCGGTGATCGCTTCGTGGTGCAGGAACATCACGCCCGGCGACTGCACTGGGACGTGCGGCTCGAACGCGACGGTGTGCTGGTGTCGTGGGCGGTGCCGAAGGGGCCGCCGACCTCGCCGTCGCAGAACCGGCTGGCCGTGCACACCGAGGACCACCCCCTGGAATATCTGCATTTCCACGGCACCATCCCGAGTGGCGAATACGGGGCCGGGCAGATGACGATCTGGGATACCGGCACCTACGACACCGAGAAGTGGCGCACGGACGAGGTGATCGTCCAGTTTCACGGCGAGCGTCTCAACGGCCGCTACGCCTTCATCCGCACCGACGGCAAGCAGTGGTTGATGCACCTGATGAAAACACAGGCCGCCGAGCCGGAAGAGGATGCGGGACAGGGTGGTTCGACCGACGGGCAGCACGGCGCCCTGGCGGACGGCGCCGCCGAACGCGGGCGTGGCGGTTCCGAAACCGGTGCCGCGGGCGGTGATTCCGCCGCGCGGTCGGAGGCCGATTTTCCGCGCGGGCTGTCCCCGATGCTGGCGACCTCCGGGGATGTGGCGAAACTCGGAGCCCGGGACTGGGTCTTCGAGACCAAATGGGACGGGTTCCGGGTCATCGTCGAAATAGACGACAACAGCGTGGTGATCCGCAGCCGCGCGGGCAATACCGTCACCGGCCGATATCCGCGGATCGCCGAGTTGGGGCGGCAACTGCGGGGGCATCGGATCGTGCTGGACGGTGAAGCGGTCGTCTCCGACGCCGAGGGGGCATCGAATCTGGCTCTGCTGCAGTCGGATCCGGCGCGGGCGGACTTGGTCGCCTTCGACGTGCTGTATCTGGACGGCACCTCGCTGCTGCGCAAGCGCTACGCGGATCGGCGGCAGGTGCTGGAGGCGCTGGCCGACGGCGTGCCCTCGCTGCTGGTTCCGCCGCGTCTGGACGGATCGGGTGCGGACGCCCTGGAATACAGCCGCGAGCATCGTCTCGAGGGAGTCGTCGCCAAACGCAAGGATTCGGTCTATCTGCCCGGCAAGCGCGGCCAGTCGTGGGTCAAGACCCGCAACTGGCGCACCCAGGAGGTGATCATCGGCGGCTGGCGGCGCAGTGCCGCAAGAGAATTCGCCTCCCTGCTGGTGGGTGTCCGCCACGAAGGCGAGCTGTATTACATCGGACGCGTGGGCACCGGATTCAGCGATCGCGAGATGTCGGAGCTGACCGCACGGCTGCGCCCGCTGCGCCGCAAGACCAGTCCCTTCGCCAACGAGCTGACCGCCGACGAACGCAAGGACGCCGTCTGGGCGACGCCGAAGATATCCGGCACGGTGCGGTATATGAACTGGACCGAATCCGGGCGGCTGTGGCATCCGGCGTGGGTGCCGGAGGAGAAGTAGCGGGAGCCGCACGCTGCGGCAATGTGGCACTCGGGGACCAGGACTCGGCGGCCGCGACCGGGTGGGTCGCGGCCGCCGGGCAGGGATCGTACGAGAGCCGCCGCGACCTCAGTATGTGGTGTCGTTCCACTTGGTCGTGCCGGCGGGGGCGGCCAGCGTGCTGACGAGGTCGACACCCGCGATGATCAATGCGGGGCCGCCGACCACGATCGTGCCGATGATGGCTCCCACCGTTGCGCCGGTGATGAATCCGGCGATGATGCCCGGACCGGTGGGCAGGGCGGCGGCCGCACCGATAACACCGCCGATGACCGCGCCGGCGGCAGTGCCGACGAAGCTACCGATCGCCGTCGCGAGCCCGAACTGGGTGGCGAAGGCGTTCATCGCGTTCTGATTCTCCCGGGGTGACGCCACCGGCGTCACCGGAACCGGCCGGGCCGCCGCGGCGTCCTTCACGACGGTCAGATCCAGGACCCGGGCGTCGTCGCGCACCTGATGGGGCATGGGGTACTCCAGGCCGTCCTGCCGGAAGGACAGCGGCAGGGTGACGAGTGTCCGGCCGTCGGCGTCGGTGACGTCGACGGTGCGTCCGCCCGCGTCGACGCGGAAAAAGCCGCCGTCGAGAGTGGTTTCGACGGTGTTGCCCGTCAGATGGGTTTCGTAGCGCACCGTGGGCGCGCCGGTATCGGCATGGACGGTACCTGCCCCGAGGGCAACGGCCACCACTGCCGGAAGGGCAACAGCGGCGAACTTGCGCAGAAACATTCCGGTTCCAATCTCCATCAGGAAGACATTCGGCAGCCGAAAACGACGCGCGCTGAGAACCCAATACCCCCGACGTATTTCAACCCCTGCGCGTGGAGCCGTGGCCCGGCTAACTCACTGAAGTAACCGTACCTTCACTCGGTCGTAAAGTGGAGCGAATTCGATCCGCTGACTTGGTTTTTCGCACAGCGAACACGTTTGCCCGCCGCTGTGGCAGATCGCTGACTATTTGCCTCGGCGAGTTACAGCAACACGCCGATGGCCGCCGCGCCTCCGCACACCACCACCGACACGATCAGGGCGAGGTAGTCGGCGCGGTGGGGTCCGGCCGGATGGGCGGTCAGTTCGCCCGTCCCGCCGCGTGCCGTGATGGCCTCACCCAATTCGCCGGCCCGGCGGGTGGCGACGGCCATGGCCGCGGTGAGAATGTCCACGAGCGGATTCGCGGCTCCGCGCGCCATGGAACCGTCCTTGGGACGTAGCCGGCGGGCGGCACGCAACACCCGGATCTCGTCCATCAGCAGCGGCAGTCCGCGCAGGGTCAAGGCCACCACGACCGCCCACTCGTCCACCGGAATGCGCAGCACCCGCAGCGGCGCACCGAGTTTGGCGAGGGCGGGGGCGATCTCGCTCATCGGGGTGGTCCACGCGATCAGGAACGAGGTGGTCAGCAAGATCAGCCCGAACAGGGTGACCTGGACATACCGCAGAACGGCGGTTCCGCCGGTGGGGATAGTGATCAGTCCGCCGAGCACGATCAGCGCCCAGAACCACCACGGCAGCCGTGGCAGCGTGCCCAGCGGCAGCCGGGCGGCCAGTCCGATCACGATCAGGAAGACGACCACCACGCCGAGTACCGGCCACGTGGGCTGCAACATCAGCAGGAGGCTGATGAAGAAGGCGACGATCATCTTGGTTCCGGCCCAGAGCCGATGGATCGGGCTCTCGACCGGAACTTCGCGCAGTAGCACCATAGTCATCGCGCACCTCCGAGGGCGTCGCCGTGCCGGCCCCGGCTGTGGCGCTTCCTGCCCCGCGCCCGGTCGGGTTCGGGTCGAGCGCCGTCCGTGCCCGCCTGAACGGGTTCGGATCGCGTGCCCGCGATCCCGGCATCCCCGCGCCCGTCGCCGTCGGCGGGCGGACCTACCACCGGTTCGGCCGGTCCCGGAGACGCCGCCGGGGCGCCGGCGGTATCGGCCGGATTGTCGGCGGCGGCCGCGACGGCGGGCAGGCTTTCCAGAATCAGACCGGATTGCAGGTGGACCGTGCGGTCGCAGACGCTCTCCATATCGGCCACGTCGTGCGAGATGACGATCAGCGTCAGTCCCGAATCACGCAGCCGGGCAAGCAGTTCCACCACTTCCGCGCGGCCCTGCGGATCGAGTCCGGCCAAGGGTTCGTCGAGCACCACGACCTGCGGACGGCTGGCGACGATCGCGGCGAGGACCACGCGCTTGGCCTGACCGCCCGACAATTCCTCGATCGAGCGCGAGGCCATCGCCCGGTCCAGCCCGACCGCGTCGAGGGCGCGGCCCACCGCGCCGGAGCCGGTGCCGTGCCCGCCCCAGTCCTCGATCTCGGCGCCGACGGTCTGGCGCTGCAGTTGCAGCCGGGAATGCTGGAAGGCCAGCTCGACCGCGCCGATGCGCTTGTGCACGGGCCGGGATCCGGTGTAGTCGCACAGCCGGCAACTGCCGGTGGTCGGCACGACGAGCCCGGCCATGATCCAGGCCAGGGTGGATTTCCCCGACCCGTTGCCGCCGACCACGAGCAGCGTCTCGCCGCGGTGGACGGTCAGATTCACCCCGCGCAACGCGGTCGCCGCCCACGGGGTGCCGCGATTGTAGGTGTGGCGCACATCGCGCAGTTCCAGCAGCGGTTCGCCGATCGGGCAGCGCCGCAGATTGCGTGCCGGACGCGGCCAGGCCGGCAGATGCTCGACCTGGCGGCCACCGGAGAGATGGATGACCCGGTCGGCGGCCGCCGCATCGGCCTCGTGGTGGGTGACCAGCACGACGGCCATCCGGTGCCGGGCGGGCAATCCGCCCAGCAGCGCGACCAGTTCGCGCCGGCCGTCCGGATCGATCATCGAGGTGGCCTCGTCGGCCACGAGCAGTGCGGGATCACGTGCCAGGGCGGCCGCCACCGCCAGGCGCTGTTGCTGGCCGCCGGACAGGGTCGCGGTCTCCGCGCCGCCGAGCCCGCCCAGTCCGACCTCGCACAGCAGCGCCTCCACGTCGACGGCCCGCGCGGCCTCGGGGGGCAGGCCCCACACCACGTCGTCGGCGACCAGGACTCCGAGTGTCTGGCTCTCGGGCCGCTGCAGCACCAGCGCGGTGCCGCCGATCACGCCGAGCCCCGCCGAACCGGGACGTTCGACCGTGCCGGCGGTGGGCGGAAGTCCGGCCAGCAGGCGGGTCAGCGTGGATTTACCGGATCCGTTGTGGCCGACGACGGCGACGAATTCGCCGATCTCGACGCTGAGGTCGATTTCGGTCAGCGCGTCGGTACGCGCCCCCGGGTAGCGGAAGGACACGCCGCGCAACCGCACCGGCACCGGCGCGACCGCCCGGGTATCGGCCGGCGCTTCCAGCCGATCCCGCCCCGGCAACCACTCGAGGCGATCCAGGACCGAGCCGAGGACGAACCAGGAGAACATCGCCGTGAAGACCACGCCGAGGAACACGCCGCCGCCGATGTAGAGCCACCACCAGGCCAGCACACCGTCGGTCACCGAGACGACACCGTTGCCCAGCGATTCCAGCTGTTGCTGCCGGGAGAGCATGTGATCGATGCCCTGGGCGATGTTGCGCACGTTGTCGAAGACCAGCCGGCGCGAGGCGGCGAACAGGAAGAGCATGCCGACCGAGAACGCCGCCCAGATCAATCCGGCCAGGGACGACAGGAACAGAACCGTGATCAGTCCGCGTCGCCGCCGTTTGACGGTGCCGATGATGCCGCCGATCGTCGCCGCGCTCACCACGGTGGCCGCCGGCACCAGACCGGCGGCGACGAAACTCACCAGGGTCGCGGCGACGGTCGCGCCCAGGATGGCGCGCAGCCGGTAGCGCTGCGCCAGCAGACCCATCGGCACCGCGGCGACCAGATTGAGGGCCGCCGCGTAGGGCACCACCGAGCCGATGGTCACCAGCCCGACGGTCACCCCACCGAGGACCGCCGCGGTGGCGAGTTCGACGGGGCGCAGCGGGCCGTGAGCGATTCGCGGCTCGGCGCCGGCGGAGGGAGGCGCGGTCACGGCTCAAGTCTGCCAGCACCGGCGGACGACGGGACGGCCCTCGCCGGGGCGAAGGGCTCGCGCGGACCGCTCGCGCTGGTCATCACGTGCGGACGGGCTCCGGTGCGCGCAGCACGTAGTCGTCCGGGTTCAGCGACCGGGTGCGCACGCGGTACGCGGTGACGGTGCCGGGCCAGTTGTTGGTGATCCGCCCGGCGGCATTGCGATACCAGCTCGAGCACGCGGTCCACGGCGTGCGCAGCAACCGGCGCTGGGTGTGCGCATCGAAGGCGGCCGCGGTCTCGGGCTTCACCTCGAGACAGGATCCCGGATGTTCGCTCAGATAGCCCACGGCCTGTCGGATGTAGCGGGCCTGGCATTCGATCATGTAGATGATCGAGCCGATGCCCAGATTGGTGTTGGGTCCGTACATCAGGAACAGATTCGGGAATCCCGGCACCGTCATACCGAGATAGGCGCGGGCTCCCTCGGCCCACACCTTCTCCAGGTCCGCGCCGTCGCGCCCGAAAATCCGGATCGGCCAGAGGAATTCGCTGCCCTTGAAGCCGGTACCGTAGACGATCACATCGGCCGGATATATGGTCCCGTCGGCGGTGCGCACGCCCTCGGGCACCACCTCGGCGATGGGCTCGGTCACGACGTCCACATTCGGCCGCACCAGCGCCGGGTAGTACTCGTTGGAGAACAGCACCCGTTTGCACAGCACCGGGTAGTCGGGTGTCAGCTTCGCGCGCAGGTCCGGATCGGGCACGTCGTGGCGCAGGGCGCGCGTCCCCAGCCAGGTGGCGATGCGCCGGATCGGCGGAATCGCGGCCAGGCCGAGAGCGAAGAACTCCAGGAAGCACCAGATCCACAGGCGTTGGGCCAATCGCAACCCGGGGACGTGTTCGAACAGTGCGTGATGGATCGGCCGGTACTCGCGGTCGGTGCGCCGCACCACCCAGGCAGCGGTCCGCTGGAACAGCGTCAGACGGTCCACTTCGGGTGCGATGGCGGGCACGAATTGGATTGCGCTGGCGCCGGTTCCGATCACCGCGACCCGCTTCCCGGCGAGGTCGACGTCGTGGTCCCACTGCGCGGAATGGAACGACGGTCCGGTGAACGTCTCGATGCCCGCGATATCGGGCATCCGGGGGCGCGACAGCTGCCCGACCGCGCAGATCAGCACGTCGGCGGAGCGGATCTCGCCGTCTGCGGTGCGGATCGTCCAGCGCCCGGTGTGTTCGTCGAAACTCGCCTCGGTGACGTCGGCGCCGAAGCGGATCCGCTCGAGCAGCCGGTGTTTCGTCGCCACCGCGTGCAGATACCCCAGGATTTCGGTCTGACCGGAGTAGCGATGCGGCCAATCCGGTTTCGGTTCGTAGGAGAACGAGTACAGCGGGGAGGGCACGTCGCAGGCCGCGCCCGGATAGGTGTTCTCCCGCCACACCCCGCCCAGGTCGCCGGCCCGTTCCAGCAGGGTGATGTCGTCGAAACCGTTGCGCTGCAGCTCGATTGCCACACCGAGCCCCCCGAACCCGGCTCCGACGATGACGACCGACGGCTTGGTAGCGGGCATCCGCGCGCTCCTCGAATCGAGAACAGTATCTTTACTGTAGGCGCGTGCCGCCGGCTCCGAACCCCGTTCCGCGAACCGTGCTCAGCGCGGTTGTACGCGGATCCGCCCGCCCATCGGCACGGTGCGAACGATCGAGGTCAGCCGCCGATCCGCGACGGCGTGCAGCACCACGGACGGGTCCGGCGCGTAGTCGATCGGAACGTCGCCGGGCTCCTCGACCTCCCATGCCCCGCCGATGGCCGAGGCCACGCTGGGCGCCACCACCAGCTGCCGCCCGCCGAACAGCGTCGTGCCCATGGCGTGCATATGGCCGGTGAGTACGCCGAGAATCCGCGCGTCACCGGCGATGGTGCGTTCCAGCCGTTCCGGATCGGCGAGCCGGATCGGATCGACCACCGTCGAGTACATCGGCACCGGCGGGTGATGCATCGCCACCAGCACGGAGGCGTCCGCGGGCGTGGCGGCCAGCAACCGGTCCAGCCATGCGTAGGTTCGTTCGCCCAGCTCACCGCCGCCCGCGCCGGGAATCGTGGAATCGAGCAGCGCCACGGTGAGCTCGCCGATCTCGACGGCCTGGTTGATCGGCCCGTCCTCGGCGGGGCCGTCGAGCAGCGCCTGTCGCAGATTCGCGCGGTCGTCGTGATTGCCGGGCAGTACGTACAGCGGGATGTCGGTGGTCAGCGATTTGCGGGCCTGCTCGTACTGGGCGAGGGTGCCGGATTCGGTGAGGTCGCCGGTGACGAGGATGGCGTCGGGCCGGCGCGGTAATCGGTCGAGGTAGCCGAGGACGGCGGCGACTCGTTCGGCGTTGCGCGGATCCAGATCGAAGTGAGTATCGCTGAGCTGTGCCAACAGAATCATGGCGTCCGCTTTCTCGTGGGATCGCACCGTTGCGCCCGTCGCCGGGAACGACCTGTGCGAGCCCGTGTGGAATCGGCCCCCGGGTGTGATCGCTTCGGCCGCGTGCGTGCCGATACGGCACTTGTCCAGAGTAGAAGGTCCTCAGCGTGCCGTCTGCGTGACGGAGGCCACCGTTTATAGCGAACAGCTATTCTTCGGTGATCCGTTCGAGCAGGTCGGCCGGATTCTCGAGGATCGGTTGCGACCCCGTCGAGAAGAAATCCGCACCCGGCGTGGCGGTCAGCGCGAGTTCGGAGTCCGCGCGCCAGGGCGCCTCCACCCGCAACGACAGCGAATGCAGATGCGTGCGCGCGTACTCACCCGATTTGTCGAACAGCGGATCACCGGCGATCGGATAGCCGATCCAGGCCAGATGGACGCGGATCTGATGCCGCCGCCCGGTGACCGGCCGGGCCAGCAGGATCGTGTGCCGATCGGTCCGCGCCACGGTGGTGAACTCGGTCCGGGACGGATAGTTCTTACCGGCCAGCAGATCGCCCTCGTCGACCGTCCACAGCTGCCCCTCGCGCCGGATGGTGTCGCGGGGCGTCGCGATCCGGACGCGGTTCTTGCGTCCGACGCTCAACGGCAGATCGATGACGCCGGTATCGGGCAGATCGGTGGCGGCGGTGACGACCAGATACCGCTTGTCGGCCGTGCGCTTGGTGAATTGCCTGGTCAGGCCACCGTGGGCGGTCAGATCCTTGGCGAACAGCACGAGACCGGAGGTGACCTTGTCGATGCGGTGCACCGGGTAGAGGGTGATTCCCTCGGCCGCGGCCAACTCGACCAGGTCGGTGTCGTGGCGTTCCCCGGTCACGGCGATACCGGCCGGCTTGTTCAGAGCGATGATCGCCTCGTCCTCGTCGACGAGGCACTGCTGCGCCAGCTGCTGCCAGCCCATCTCCACCGGGTGCGTCTCCACCGGGCCAGATTAGTGGGCGGCTCGATGGCCGAATATCGCCAGGAGGGGTGGGCGTGTCCGGCCCCCTGTGCTAGAGCCAGGCGTCGTCGAGGTCGGTCGTGGTGCGATCCATCGCGTCGAGCAGATCGAAAAGCGGTGCGGTGCGGGGCAATTCCCAGTGGAAGAAGTATCGTGCGGCGGCCCGCTTACCGCGGTGGAAGTCCTCGGATCCGCGGGCGGCGGCCACCGCCTGTTCCAGCCAGATCCAGGCCAGCACCACATGTCCGAACGCCTCCAGGTAGGCCGACGAATTCGCCAGTGCCGCTTCCGGATCGGCGTCGCGCCACACGGTCGCGGTGGTGGTCGCGATGCGTCCCGCGGCCGCGGCCAGCGCATCGGCGAAATCACCGAGTTCGCCGTCGCCGGTCGCGCGAGCGCGGTCGACCGTTTCACCCATGGTGTCGAGCAGCAGTGTCAGCGCCGCGCCGCCGTCCGCGACCACCGCCCGGCCGAGCAGGTCCAGACTCTGAATGCCGTGTGTCCCTTCGTGAATCGGATTCAGGCGGTTGTCGCGGTAATGCTGTTCGACGTCGTAGTCGCGGGTGTAGCCGGCGCCGCCGTGCACCTGGATGGCGAGGTCGTTGGCGGCCAGGCACCACTGGCTCGGCCAGCTCTTGGCGATCGGGGTCAGCACCCGCAGCAGGAGGGCGACGCGCTGCGCCTCCGCGGCGTCCACGGCGCTGCGCTGACGATCGATCAGCGTGGCGCAGTACAACTGCAGGCCCAGTGCGCCTTCGGCATACGCCTTCTGCGCCAGCAACATTCGGCGCACATCCGGATGTTGCGCGATCGGGACCTGCGCGCTCGCACCGCCCTTCGCTGTCACCGGGCGGCCCTGCGGCCGATTGCGGGCATAGTCGAGCGCCTTGAGGAAACCGGTGTATCCCAGCGCGGTGGCGGCGAGGCCCACGCCGAGGCGCGCCTCGTTCATCATGTGGAACATGTAGGTCAGTCCGCGATTCGGCTCACCCACCAGGTATCCGACCGCGCCCGGCGCGCCGCCGGGGGTGAACGCGCCGTCGCCGAAGACCGGCGCCGTGTTCACCGTGCCGCGCCAGCCCATCTTGTGATTGATCCCGGCCAGTACCACATCGTTGCGCTCGCCGAGCGAACCGTCCTCGGCGGGAAGGTATTTCGGCACGATGAACAGCGAGATGCCGCGCGTTCCGGCATCCGATCCGGGAAGGCGTGCCAGGACCAGATGCACGATGTTCTCCGACAGGTCGTGGTCTCCGCCGGAGATCCACATCTTGCGGCCGAACAGCCGGTATGTGCCGTCGTCCTGCGGCACGGCCTTGGTGGTGATGTCGGCCAGCGAGGAGCCCGCCTGCGGTTCCGACAGCGCCATCGTGCCGAAGTAGCGGCCGGTCAGCATCGGCCGCACGAACCGGTCGAGCTGATCCGAATCGGCATGTGCGGCCAGGAGATTGGCATTGCCGATGGTCAGCAGCGCATAGCTGGCGGTCGCCACATTGGCGGCGTAGAACCACGCCATGCACGCGGTGAAGACGGTGTGTGGCAACTGCATACCGCCCACTCGCTCGTCCATCGCGGCACCGACGAATCCGGCCTCGGCGAAGGCCGACAGCGCGGTCGCCACCTCCGGAATGATGTGCACCTTGTCGCCGTCGAAGGTCGGCTCGTGCAGATCGCCCTGGCGGTTGTGCGGGGCGAAATACTTCTCGGCCAGTTCCCGGCTCAGCGCGAGCACCTGATCGAAGGTTTCGCGGCTGTGCTCCCGATAGCGCTCGCGCTCGGTCAGCCCGGTGACGTCGAGCCACTCGTAGAGCAGGAAATCGAGGTCGCGGGCGGACATGATGAGCGAATCCATATCCCAAGCCTCCTGGGCAACGCCCGTGCGCGCAAGGGTGCGCGGGCGTTGCCGTCGCCGGGTCGGCTCATGCGGCGCCGTCGGGCCTGGCCGGTGTGCTCAGCTCGCCGGGGCGACGAGGGGAGCGATGAAGCGCTCCAGCATGTCGCGCTCCTCGGCCTCGTCCCGGCCGGGCACCGTGAGCAGGGAGACGATGATGCGGGTCAGCCAGCGGGCCAGCCGGGTCCAATCCTCGTGTGCCTCATCGGGTGCCGTGGACGTTTCGGCGGCGAACAGCGAGCGGGCGATGGCCTCGATCACCTCGGAGGTCTGGGCGATCTGCAGCGTGGCCCCGGCGTCGTCGGGCCGGAACCACGCGATCAGCAGGGGATCCGAACGCACTGCGCGCAGGCTGGCCAGCACTCCGGCGACGGCGCGTTCACCCGGGTCGGCGATGCCCCCGATCTCGGCGGTCACCCGGGCGCCCACCCGCCGCGCCTCGCGATGCACATACGCCAGCTGCACCGCCTGCCGGTTGTCGAAGTAGCGGTACAGCGTCGCCCGCGAGCAGCCGGCGGCCTTGGCGATATCGCCCATCTGGGTAGCGTTCACGCCGCGTTCGGAGAACATGCTCGCGGCGGCGTCCAGGATCCGCTCGGCCGCCTGCAGGGAACGCGGATGCGCCAGCCAGTCGCTCATGCCGGGACGAAGGGGACGTTGACCGGCCAGCGCACATAACTGCCCTCGGTGTATCGGACGCCGTCCAGATCGACGTTGAAGTCCGGGCAGCGGGCCAGCAGTTCCCGCAGCGCGATGGTGGCCTGCATGCGGGCCGCGGCCGCGCCGAGGCAGTGGTGGTTGCCGTTGCCGAAGGTGAGAATATTCTTCGGATTGCGCGTCACATCGAGTTCGCTTGCGTCCGAACCATATTCGCTTTCATCGCGATTGGCCGAGGCGTACAGCATCAGCACCCGGCGGCCGGCGGGAATGGTGACGCCCTCGATCTCGACATCGCGGGTGGTGGTGCGGGCCAGGCCTTGCACCGGCGAGGTCATCCGCAGGAATTCGTCGACCGCCCCCGGGATCAGGCTGGGATCGTCGAGCAGGCGCTGCCGCTGCTCGGGAGCGCTGGTCAGCAATTGCACCGCGCCGCCCAGATTTCCGGTGGTGGTGTCGTTGCCGCCGGTGATCATCGTGAACGCGAAGCCGATGATCTGCAGGATTTCGCCGAAGTCGCCGTCGGCGCCCAGCCCGGAGGCGACCAGATGCGAGACGGTGTCGTCCGCCGGTTCGCGTTTGCGCTTCTCGATCATCGCGATGAAGTATTGCGTCAGCTCACCGACCGCTTCCTGCGCATGCTCGATGCCGCCGGTCGCCGAGGCCGCCACGATCGCCTCGCTCCAACGGTCGAACTGTGCCCGATCCTCTGCCGGCACACCGAGATAATGTGCCACCACCATGGTAGGCAGCGGTTTGAACAACTCCACCGAGATGTCACCGCCACCGGCCGCGCGCAGCTTCTCGAGCCGCTCGGCCACGAACGCCTCGACCGCGGGCCGGATCTCCTGGACCTGCCGCGGCGTGAAGCCCTTGGCCACGCGGCGCCGGAAAACGGTGTGGTCGGGCGGATCTGTGAAGACGAACGGCCGGTTCTCGCCGAGCCCGATCTCGCTGAGGTTGTTGTAGTCGACAGTCAGGCCCTGGGTGGAGGAGAACGTCTCGGGATCGCGCACGGCCGCGTAGATGTCGGCGTAGCGCGACAGGACGTAGTAGTCCTCGTGCGGGCGGCTCTCGGGGACGACGTGGTGTACCGGGTCGGATTCGCGCAGCGCGGCGTACATCGGCCAGGGGTCGCGCCAGGATTCGCCGGACCGTAGGGTGAAGCGTGCCTCGTGAGACATCGTCTTGCTCATGTATCGACGATAAGACAAATCGCCAACTATGTCTAGAACGTGTTCCATGGGATCGCCGGCCGCCGGGGCGCCGCCGCCGATACCGGGCGACCGGCCGGTGAGATCGGTACTGTGGGCTCACCAGCGCCGCCCTCGGACAAGGAGCGCCCATGCGAACCGGTCCCGCTCTGCGAGAGTTCTTCCGGCGCAAGCCGATCGACCAGATCCAGGACGAATCCGCCACCACCCTGCATCGCACGCTGGGCCTGTGGCAGCTCACCGCCATCGGGGTGGGCGGGATCATCGGCGCCGGCATCTTCACCCTGGCCGGTGCGGTCGCGAATCAGACCGCCGGCCCGGCCGTGCTCGTCTCGTTCCTGATCGCCGGGATCGCCAGCGCCGCCGCCGCGCTCTCCTACGCCGAATTCGCCGGGCTCATCCCGCGCGCGGGTTCGGCCTACACCTACGGCTACGCGGTCCTCGGCGAGCCGGTGGGCTGGTTCATCGGCTGGGATCTGCTGCTGGAATACACCGCGATCGTGTCGGTGGTGGCGATCGGCATCTCCGGCTACATCCAATTTCTGCTGGGGCAGTTCGATATCGGGCTCCCCGAATGGATGCTGGGCGCACCGGGAACCGGCCACGGCCATGTGGTGGATCTGTTCGCCGCGCTGCTGTGCCTGCTCATCGCGGCCCTGCTGAACCTGGGTATCCGGGCCGCGGCGCGATTCGAAACCTTCGTGGTGGGCCTGAAGATCGTGGTCGTCGTGGTGGTGATCGCGGTCGGGTTCTTCCACATCGACTCCGCCAACTACCACCCGTACTTCCCGTTCGGCATGTCCGGCGCGGTCACCGGGGCGGCGACCGTCTTCTTCGCGGTCTTCGGCTACGACGCGATGTCGACGGCGGCGGAGGAGTCGGTGGACGCGAAACGCCATCTGCCCAAGGCGATCCTGCTGTCGCTGGCGGTGTCGATGGTGCTCTATGTGCTGGTCTGCCTGGTCCTCACCGGCATGCAGCACTACACCGACATCGATCCGGAGAGCGGGCTGTCCACCGCGTTCGAATCGGTCGGCCTGCCCGGTCTGGGAAGTCTGATCGCGGCGGGCGCCATCGTCGGCATCATGACGGTGCTGTTCACCTTCATGCTCGGCGTCACCCGCGTCTGGTACTCGATGAGCCGGGACGGCCTGCTGCCCCGGTGGTTCGCCAAAACCCACCCGGTGCGCCAGGTGCCCACCCGGATCACCTGGATCGTCGGTATCGCGTCGGCGGTGATCGCGGGGCTGCTGCCGATCGGACAGGCCGCCGAACTGACCAATATCGGCATCCTGCTGGCGTTCATCGTGGTCTGCGCGGCGGTGATCGTGCTGCGCTATCGCCGTCCGGACCTGCCGCGGAGTTTCCGCACGCCGTTGATGCCGGTGGTGCCCCTGCTCGGGATCGGCTTCTCGATCTGGCTGATCACCTACCTGCAGCCGGTGACGTGGTTGCGCTTCGCCGTCTGGTTCGCCGTCGGCGCGATCGTCTACCTGAGCTACAGCCGTCGCCATTCCCTGCTCGCGACCGGCCCGGATGCGTCCGAAGCGCCCGCCGGACGACCGTAGGGATTGTATCGAAATACCAGCGATATCTGAGGTATTTCGCAAATTTATCGTTTCGTTATTCGAATTGGTGTGTTCGTATTTGTTTTCGCTCCGACCGTGGCGAATCATGGCTCCCCGGATCCAACGATCGACTGATCACCGTGGTGTTTCGGAAATCTGCTCTCGCTACGAGACTCGGAGGAACGCATCATGGCAGGAACCGAGGCGGGTCGATGTACCCGCCGTTTGCGTCGTAAGGCCTGGTCGACCGCGGCATCGCTGGTCGTTCTGCTCGGCGCGGCGGGCACGATGGTGGCGACCGCCGGCCCGGCACGCGCCGACTCGCCATTCCCCGCCCCGGTCATACCGGGAATTTCACTTCCACCGCAGTTCACAATTCCGGGGCTCTTCCCGGAAATCCATCCGGCCCCGCCGGAGACCATGAAATCGATCGGTGAGCGGGCACTCGAGGCCGCCGAGTCCAAGATCGGCTCGGCCTACATCTCGGGTGCCACCGGACCCGACGCCTTCGACTGTTCGGGCCTGGTCCAGTGGGCGTATCGGCAGGTCGGGGTAGACCTGCCGCGCACCAGCTACGACCAGCTGTCCGCCGGTACGCCGGTCGACCTCGCTACGCTGCAACCCGGCGATCTGGTGTCGTTCTACGGCGGCGGTCACTCCGCCCTCTACGCGGGCGACGGCACGGTCGTGCACGCCGCGACGAGCGGTGAGGGTGTCATCCGATCGGCGATCGGGCAGATGCCGGTCACCGGCGCTCGCCGCTTCTGAAGCCGGCGGCGGGTACGCCACGCGGCTCGCCGATCCGGGGGTTCGAATCCGCCGCGAGGATATGTTGCGCGACAATGTGCATCGAGCTCGACCCGCATTGGACTGCAACGTGAATCGCGGAGGAGGGGGCCGGTGGCCGAGACCGGGGCGAATGCCGACGACGAGCCGTTCGGGCCGGTGCGCCCCTCGGATGCGGTCGACGGCTGGGAGTTGGCCGGTGACGGCACCCGCTGGTGGCTGGTCAAGGCATTCGGCGAAGCCCGCGGCCTGGTGAAGCCGACCACGCGGACCACCTGTGCGTGGCGTGTCGAAGCCGCCGACGGCCGGATGTTGCGCGAGGTCAGCGCGCGATCGGTCGCGGAGGCGAAAGCCGCTGCGGAAGAATGGATCCGGAGGACGATCGGCTGAGCTGTGGCTCGGCCGATCGTCCGGATCGCCCGGCTATCGCCGGTGCGACTGCCGCTTCGACATCGCCTGCAGACTGACTGCCGATGCCGGCTGATCGGGAGCGGGTGACTCCTCGGTGTAGGCGCGCGGCCACGCGCGGCCGCTGTCGGCGAGATCGAGATCGCCTGTGGTGTCGACGTTCTCGCGACGCGAGGGCCCGTCGACCTCCGCGAGTCCGACGAGTACCACGAGCATGATGGTGACGAGTGTGACCACCATGATCAGCGGCGTGAGCAACTGCACCGAGTCGACCCCACCGGACGGTTCGGACATGTTGTCCATGCGGTGTGCGGTCATGGATGCCATTCCGGTGTAATGCATTCCGCATACCGCCAGGCCCATGATGAGCGCCGCGCCGACGGTGGCGGAGAACCCGCGCACGTGCAGGACGAACCACAGCGCCGCGGTCGCCGCCACCACGGCGATCAGCAGCGACAGGGCCACCAGTCCGGTGCTGTATTCGATGTGCGCGCCGGCGTGCATGGCATGCATGCCGAGGTAGTGCATGGCCGCGACGCCGAAGCCGGTGATCATCCCGCCCAGAGGCAGTGCGATCCCTTCCCGGTGCCCGCGCACCACGATCGACAACCCGGCCCAGACCACGACGATCGCGATACCCGCGCTGAGCAGCGTCATCGGCACGTCGTAGCGGATGTTCGCGCCGTGGATCGAGAAACCGAGCATGGCGGTGAAGTGCATGACCCAGATACCGGCGCCGCCGAGTGAGACGGCCGCGGCGATCAGCCAGCCGCCCGGCCAGCGCGAGGCCCGGGCGTGCGTGGCGCAGCGCAGCGCCAGAACGGACCCGATGAAGGACATGAGATAAGCCAGGACCGGGGTTACCCAGCCGTGGCTGAAATGGTCGAGCTCGAGCACAAGGTCTCCCGAAGCGAAAGAGGGGTTATCGATTCGTGACCGGACGATAGTTCACATTGCTCAGGATCGTTACCCGCGCTCGTTCGTGTTTGCCGACCTGTCGCCTGGGAGACACCGAACCGGAGGTGTGTTCTGGCGCACTTGCGCCACCTCTCGGGCCTATGCCCCTTGACGGGTTTACCGGACGAATCCGGACGTTCGGGACTATCCGAAGTGATATCGTATAGATATAGTATGATAACAATAGGATATGGCTTCGAAAGTAGCGGAGGTTCCGGAGTATGGATGCGCAGCGGTATCGGCGGATGGTCAATCGACTCAATCCGCTCGTCGTCGGCCTGCAACGACTGGGAATCGGTTTCGGGCCGATGCAACTGCTCACCGTCGCCGGCCGGCGCAGTGGGCAACCGCGCACATTCCCGATCGCGGTCAATGAGCTGAACGGGGGGCACTACATCGTGCAGGCCTATCCCCGAGCGGCGTGGGTGGCCAACGTGCGGGCGGCCGATTCGGTCACGCTGACGCGCGGGCGGACCTCCTCGACCGCGCGACTGGTCGAGGTTCCGGTCGGGCAGCGTGGGGATCTGCTGCGGGAATTGGTCGGATCCGGGCCCGCCAGTGTCGGGAATCGTTTCGTCACAACCGGTTTGGCCAACTCGGCGACGCCGGACGGGGTGGCAGCGGCTGCCGAGCGCATCGCGGTGTTCCGGGTCGAACGGCACTGACCTGCCGGAGCTGTTCGGCCGGGGATATCATATGAAAACCGTATGAATCGACCGGAGGGTGACGATGAGCTCGGAGGCGGATCGCGTGGCCGCGCAGCAACGGCGCCGGCTGACCGTCGACGTCAAGGATGCGTTGCGCGACTTGAACATTCAGCTCGCCCTGCTGAATCGCCGATTCGGCGGCCGGGTCGAACTCCGCGACGTGGACTGGACCTGCCTCGACCTGATCAACCGGCAGGGTCCGATTTCGCCGACCGCCCTCGCCCGGCGCACCGGCCTGCACCCGGCCACCCTCACCGGCGTCCTGGACCGGTTGCAGAACGGCGGCTGGATCGTCCGGGAACGCGACCCCGAGGCGAGCGACCGGCGCGCAGTCACCCTGCGCGCCGTCCGCGAACGCAATTCCGAACTGTTCCAGGTCTTCTCGGGTATGAACCGGCGCATGGACGAACTGCTCGAGCGGTATTCGGAAACAGAACTGGAGGTGATCGCGGACTTCCTCCGGCAGACCGGGACCGCAGGGTCGGACTCCGCGTCCGAACTCGGAAGCTGAACACGCGGTCGCGCGACACCGCGGTCGTGTCGTGGGCTGTTCATCGGGTGCGGGTAGGCTCTGGGCATCGGCGGGTCTCCGCATATGTCCTCGTCGGTGGGCGTTCGCGCCACCACTCACCAATTCGAGGATGTAGACCATGGCAATCACCGAGATCGGCGCGTACGCACATCTCCGGCCCGCCGATATCGAGGCGCTGGGGCGTGAGCTCGACCGTATTCGCGCCGATGTCGAGGCCGATCTGGGGGCGCGCGACGCGAACTACATTCGCCGGACGATCGTCTTTCAGCGCACTCTCGACGCCGTCGCGCGACTGATCATCCTCGGCGGTCGCGGCCGCTTGGCCTGGTTGCTCGGTACGGCGGGCCTGGCGACGGCCAAGAGCGTCGAGAACATGGAGATCGGGCACAACGTCTCCCACGGTCAGTGGGATTGGATGAACGACCCGGAAATCCACTCCACCACCTGGGAGTGGGATATGGCCGGGCTGTCCGCGCAGTGGCGTTACGCACACAACGTCCGTCATCACCTCTACACCAATGTGCTGGGCATGGACGACGATATCGGCTTCGGCGTGATGCGGGTGACCAGAGATCAGCGCTGGCATCCGCGCCTGCTGCTGCAACCGTTGCAGAACGTGTTGCTGGCGGCGACGTTCGAATGGGGTATCGCCTGGCACGATCTGGACTCCGAACACGACCGGGCGGCCGATCCCGCCGAAAAGGCCGGCCAGACCCGCGCGCTGCTCGGAAAACTGATCCGGCAGGCCGGCAAGGATTACGTACTGTTTCCGGCATTGAGCGGAAGACGCTGGCGGCGCACGCTTTTCGCCAATCTCGGCGCCAATGTGCTGCGCAATCTGTGGGCGTACCTGGTGATCTTCTGCGGGCATTTCCCCGACGGTGCGGAGAAATTCACGCCGTCGGTGCTGGAATCGGAAACCAAGGCGGAATGGTATCTGCGCCAGATGCTGGGCACCGCGAACTTCGATGCCGGGCGGGTGCAGGCCTTCATGAGTGGCAATCTGTGCTACCAGATCGAACACCACCTGTTCCCGGATCTGCCCAGCAACCGGTACCGGGAAATCGCCACCCGCGTGCGAGCCCTGTGTGAAGAATTCGATCTGCCCTACACCACGGGTCCACTGCCGCGGCAATACGCGCTCACCCTCCGCACCATCCACAAATTGGCGCTGCCGGACCGCTTTCTCACCGCGACCTCCGATGACGCCCCCGAAACCGCTTCGGAGCGAAAGTTTCTCGGATATCGCGCCTTCGCCGCAGCGGACGGCGCGCCTTCTCGTTCGCGACGAGGGCTGCGCACCGCGCTGCGTGCGGTGGCGGCGAAGACCGCGCTGCCGGCCTGATGAGCCGGTCGGTTCGGCCTAACCGTGCGGGCGCACCGGCAGTTCCGTGAGTCCCCGCATGAGCAGACTCGGCTGCCATCGCGGAGTGAACGAGGGCGCCAGGGCGAGCTGCGGAAAGCGATCCAGCAGGGCGGTGAAGGCGACGGCCGCCTCCATCCGGGCCAGGGGAGCGCCGACGCAGAAGTGGATTCCGTGGCCGAAAGCCACATGCCCGGACGGTTTTCGGCCGATGTAGAGTGCGTCCGGCGAATGGTATCGATCGGGATCGCGATCAGCCGCCGACAGGGCGACGTAGACCAATTCGCCTGCGGGAATGACGGTTCCGCCGATGTCGACGGGTTCCTCGGTGTACCGGACCGTGGCCCAGCCGACCGGGCCGTCGAGCCGCAGAAATTCTTCCACGGCGGCGGGGATGCCCGCCGGATCCGCGCGCAGCGCATCGAATTGGGGCCGGTCGCGCAGCAGCGCGAAGGTGCCGTTGCCGATGAGATTCACCGTCGTCTCGTGGCCGGCCACCAGCAGGAGGAAAGCCATCGCCACCAATTCCTGATCGGTGAGACGATCACCGTCGTCGGATTCGGTGGCCAGCCCCGACAGCAGGTCGTCGCCGGGCCGGGCGCGCTTGTCCGCCAGCAGCGCCGTCAGATATCCGCCCATGTCGGCGGATGCGCGGTCGCGGTCCGCCAGGTCTCCGGCGGCGCCCACCAGGATCTTCGTCCACAGCTGGAAATCGTCGCGATCGGTGAAGGGAACCCCGAGCAATTCGCAGATCACGGTGACGGGTAGCGGGGTCGCGAACGCGTGCAGCAGGTCGACCTCGTCGTGCGCCGCCACCTCGTCGAGCAGTCCGGCGGTGATCTCCTCGATGCGGGGACGCAATGCCGCCACCCGCCGCGGCGTGAAAGCCTTGTTCACCAGCTTCCGCAGCCGCGTATGTTCGGGCGGATCGGTATTGAGCATATGGGTGCTCAAGGCCTGCGCATCCGAATTCGACAGCACCGTAGATCCTTTGCGCCGGAACAGTTCGATGGTGCCGGCCGAGTTCTTGTGCAGTCGGGGATCGGCGAGCGCTGCCCGCGCTTCGGCATGGCCCACCACGACCCAGCACGGAATCCCGCGATCGTGTGTGAACCGCACGTGATGCACCGGCCCCCGGGCCCGCCAGCGCTCGTAGTACTTGTGCGGATCGTCGTGGAAGTCCTCTTCCACCAGTTCGATCTGCTCGGATACCTCGGCCTCGGCCATACTGTGCTCCCTGCTACCGGCGCCGCTCGACGCTCTCCCCACGGTGTCAGCCCGGTCGTAACGGTGACCGTATCCAAAGTACCGAAAATCGCACCGGGACGCGGATGCCCGATTCGCGTAGAAATCCTTCCGCGCGAACCACTTTCGTCGGTCACCGCCGAACGTATCGGGTAAGGACGCCGAGTAGGCGAGGGACGACCACGTACACGGCGGCCGGGACCACGAATGCGGTGAGAACGAGCGCGCGCAGCACCGGATGCCAGCCGGCCGTGAGCGGTGCCATCGCGGTCATGCCGAGAGCAACCATGGGAAAGATCGCAAGCCAGGTTACGGCGGCGCGGACGTGTACGGACGGGGTGGAAAGGGTGGCGGTCATGACGGCTCCTCGAAATCCAACTAAGTAGTTGCACATACGAGTAGACACCAGGCGCGAAGAATCTGCAACTGTTTGGTTGGAAATTGCTACACTCGGCCCATGGCCTGGGACATCGAACGCACCAAACGATTGCTTCTGGATGCCGCGGTGGCGGAATTCAGTGAGCGAGGGCTGGCGGGTGCGCGGGTGGACCGCATCGCGGCCGCGGCCGGGGTCAACAAGGAGCGCATCTACAAGTACTTCGGCACCAAGGACCAGCTCTTCGCCATCGTGATCGGCCGGGAGATCGGCGAACTCGGCGACGCGGTCCAGGTGGAAGGGGAGGGGGCCGCCGCGGTGATCGGTTATGCCGAGCGGTTCTTCGATCACCTCTGTGACAAGCCGGCGTTGGCGCGCTTGTTGTTCTGGGAGAGTCTGGAATTGGGGGTTCCGGTCGCCGAATCGGATCGGCGCGAGAGCATGCAGGGCAAGATCTGCGGTATCCGTGCGGCCGTGCCGCAGCTGTCGGAATCCGCGGCGCGCGAGTTACTTCTGTCGATCTTGTCGCTCTGCTACAGCTGGCAGGCGCTCCCCACGCTCGATCGTCTGGCTACCGGTGCGGCGGCCGCCGATGCCGCGCGGCACCGGGCGCGGCGTGCGGCGATCGGCCGGGCAGTGGCGGCCGAGGTAGCGCGTTTCTGTTCGGAAAGTGCTGAGTCGCAGGAGTTTCGGTGACAGTCAGTGTTCCGTCCACTGCCGCAACTTCTCCGGATTGCGGATCGCCCAGATGCGGGTGATCCGGCCGTCGGCGATATCGAAGGCGTAGACGGTCGCGACGGTCCCGTCGATCTGCGCCACCAGGCCGGGCTGGCCGTTGACGGTCCGCTCGAGCAGCGTGACTTCCCCTGCGCGGGAGGCGATGTGGATCCAGGCCCGCGCGATCTGCTCGCCGCCGTTGATCGGGTCGCGGAACGCCAGTACCCGGCCACCGCTGTCTGCCGTAGCGACGGCCCGCGGATCCAGAATCTCGATCAATGCCTCGATATCCTTCGTTTCCCAGGCTCGTTTGAAGTCCCTGACGACCTCGGTGCGCTCGTCCCGAGACGGACTCGCCGAGGTCTGGACGCGACGGCGCGCGGAGGAGGCGAGCTGGCGGCAGGCCGCGGGCGTGCGGCCGACGATATCGGCGACCTCCGCGAAGGAATAGCGGAAGACATCGTGCAGGACGAAGGCCACCCGCTCGGCCGGCGTCATGGAATCGAGCACGACGAGGAACGCCATACTGATCGATTCGTCGAGCGTCACCCGGTCGGCCGGATCGGCCGGTGCGGGTGCGCCCCATTCACTGCGGTCGGGCACCGGCTCCGGAATCCATTCCCCGACATAGCGCTCGCGCCGGGCCCGCGCCGAACCGAGCAGATCCAGGCAGATGCGGCTGGCCACGGTGCGCAACCAGCCCCCCGGCGCGGCGACGGCCCGCTGCTGTTCCGGGGACATGGCGTACCAGCGCGCATAGGTCTCCTGCACCACGTCCTCGGCCTCGGCGAGGGAGCCGAGCAGCCGGTAGGCGAGGTTGAGCAGTGCCCGCCGCTCGCTCACCACGGCGCTCGATTCCGGATCGGTCATGATGTTCGCTCCCTCGGTTCGGTACAGACCCCTTCCACTGTGGACGAAACAGCGCGCCGAAATGTGAGGCCGATATATGCTGCCGTTCGCCGTGAGAGTGGGGGAGTGCGCAATGAAAAGCTCGGTTCTGGTGGCGATCGTGGTCGGTGCTGTCGCGCTTTCGGGCTGCGGCGCCGGGGAGGACGGCGCTTCGGCGCCCACGTCGTCCGAACCGGCGGTTCGGCAGATGACCGCTGCGCCGGATACCGCTGCGCCCGATCAGGATGCCGGTTGCCCGCTTCCGGCCGCGCCGTCGGCAGGGCCTTACAGCGGCATCACCGTGCCGGTGCGAGAGCAGAGCCCGAGCCTGACGACCGACGTCGTGCTGCCACAACTCGAGGGTGGTGACCAGGCGATTCGCGATCGGTTCAACTCGGCGATGCGCGCATCGCTGGCCGATCTCAGCGGGGGCACCGCGAACGGTGCGCTGCACGCCGCCCAGCTCCGTTGCGGCGAAACGAGTCGCGTCACCCGCATCGGCGCGCATGTCGTCGCGGGCGTGCTGATCACGGATCACACGTGGGAGGGCGGCCCGCATCCGGTCAACCAGATCGGCACCGTGGTGATCGACACCGGCACCGCACAACCCGTCATGCTGCCGACGACCCTCCGTGACCCTGGTCGGGCCTGGGGCGCGCTCGCCACCACCGCCCAGAGCCTGGTGCCCGCGGACGGGCCCACGCTGTTCACCCACGCTCCCGGTGCTGACGATTTCGCCGACTGGGTGCCCGCGACGGAGGGACTCACCGTCTACTTCTCCGTCGCGCACGCGCGGGGCGACTACTACCCGGTTCAACTCCCGTGGAACCGGATCCGGGACCTGTTCGACCCGGCCGCATTCGCGACGCTGTCGAGCTGACCGGCCGCCACCGCCGATTCACACCTTCGCGCCCACCAACTGCCGATAGTCGGCATTGCGGGCGACCAGTTCGTCGTGCGGACCGCTGTCGGATCGTCGCGCCCGACGACGCATCTCGCACGACCTGCCCCGCCAGCAGCGGCTGCGCCAGCGACAACCCGGTGCCGACGAGAAGCAGCGCCGTCGCCGCCAGCAGCGAATGACGTTGGGGTACGAGGAGTCTCAGGAGCGCGCCGACCCGCCGCGGCCAGGAATCGCCCTGGCGAACCGCACCGCCCTCAGCTGACATACTTCCCCCGTTTTCGTTCGAGCCGACCGCTCTCAGCCGGCTCAACGTAGCCGCACTCATGTCTCGGGTCGAGCCGACGGGATAGCGCGGAGATCGTCGGAGCTCGGCTCGTAGCGAAGTTGTCGGGTTTGCCCGATCGGTGCGGGCCCACAGTTCCCTGTGGTCGTGCGCCGGTTCATGCCGTCGCCCACACGGCGGGCGGTTCTTTCGTATGCTCGTTGTCAGCGGATGGGGAGGGGCGTCGGTGCCGGGCCCCGCGGGTCCGGCGATGGAGGAAGGTCCTCGCGGATGGACAGGCGCGAGGCTGCCGATATGGCGCGGGACTGGTCGGCGGCCCTGGTCGATTGCGGTGGCGTGCCGACGGCTCTGCCGAGCGCCCACCGGTTGACGGAATGGCTCGTCGACCTGGAAGCCGCCATGTCGGCCGAACCGTTCGATCCGTCGCCCGCGTACCGAGTCGGGGTCGAGATGGTGCGGTGGAAGCTGACCGACCCCGCCCTGATGACTCCGTCCGCGACGGTGCTGGCCTCTTTGCTGGAGCGGTCGCAGCGGCCGGATCGCACGCAGCGGTTCGGTGCGCTCCTGGGCGAACTCGGCCGCGGCTACAGCGCCGAGTTGTTGAAGGTCCACGCGGACAGCCAGGAGATAGCCGACCAGCGGTTCCGGGTGGTGTTCGACAACGCGGCGGTGGCGATCGCGCTGTACGACAGCAACGGCATCACGCTGGAAGCCAACCCGACCACCGCGCGGATGGTCGGGATGAAACCGGAGGAGGTGCCGGGGGTCGCGGGGCTGGATCTGATGCACCCCGAGGATCGCGACAAGCTCCAGCAGGTGGTCGTCGATCTGTACCAGCGGCGGCACGGCACCGTGCACTTCGAAGGCCGCTTCTGCCGCCCCGACGGCACCGTCTGCTGGGGTGCGTGGACGATGACGCTGGTGCGCGGCGCGGGCGGACGTGATCTGCGCCTGCTCGCCGTCGGGGAGGACATCACCGAGCGCCGGGCGATGGAGCAAAAGCTGTGGTGGCAGGCGCGTCACGACCCGTTGACCGGTCTGCCCAACCGCCACTGCCTGCTCGAGCAGTTGGAGGCCATCGTCGCGACGGCCGGACCCGCCGACCACATCGGTTTGTGCTTTCTCGATCTCGACGAGTTCAAGCTGATCAACGACCGCTACGGCCACCGCGCGGGCGACAGCGTGCTCGCCGAGGTGGGGCGGCGACTGGACGCGAAAATGACCTCACCGTCGGTCACGGTCACCCGCATCGGCGGCGACGAGTTCGTCGCGCTGCTCGCACCGCCCTGCGACGAGGAGACCGCCCATGCCGCCGCCGAGACGATGCTCGCGACGCTGCGAGAACCGGTGCCCGTCGGTCCCACCGATCTGCTGGCGATGTCGGCCAGTATCGGCGCCGTCGTCGCCCCGGTCGCGGGCGCGAATGCCGAGAAACTGCTGAACGATGCCGACGTGGGCCTGTACCGGGCCAAGGCCGCCGGCCGCGGCACCTGGGTGCTGCATCGCGACGAGAACGGTCGCGCAGCCGAATAGCTCAGCGCGGAGACTGTCCAGGTCGGTGCCGGCCCATCGCGAGTTCACCTCGCCGCGCGGCCCGCCACCATCGGTGTCCGGAATCGACGCCACGCCGCATCGTGCGCACGGCGGGTATCTGCATGAGCAGGTGCATCTGGTAGCGCCACGGCATCTGCAGCCCGTGCCGGACCGCCATCGCATAGGCGAACTGCACGGCATCGCGGTCCAGATACCGGTCGGCGCGTTCGAACCAGGTCATGCTGGCACGGGCGGCGGCCTGAATCGGGCGCATCGCGGCGCGCCGTTGTGTGTCGTAATCCTCCAGCGCGTCAATGATCTCGCCGTGTTCGTACAGGCTCTGCGCGAGCACGATGGCGTCGATGATCGCCAGCCGGGTGCCCGAACCGATCGTGAAATGCGTCGTATGCGCCGCGTCGCCGAGCAGCACCACATTGTCGTGGTACCAGGATTTGTTGGTCACCTCGGGAAAGCAACTCCACCTTGCGATTTCGCCTCGCGACTTACTGATCAACGAGTGACCGTCGAGTACGCGCTCGAAGATATCTTCCAGGTCACGCGTATTCGACGCGTTGTCCGGGGAATCGAATCCCAGCCCCTGCCAGGTCTGCGGCCGGCATTCGACGATGCAGGTGCTGATCTTTCCGGCGATCGACGGATAGGCGTGGAACCAGATCCAACCGGCCGGGGTGTGTTCGAAGGCGAAGGTGAATCGGTGGAAGACCTTGTCGGTGCCGAGCCAGATATAGCGATTCGCGCCGAGTGTCACCGATGTCCCGAACCGATGATCGTCCAGCTGCCGCACCCGGCTGTTCGCGCCGTCGGAAGCGACGACGAGATCGGCGTCGTCGAAGCCGGACAGATCGTGGACCTCTCGGCCGTATCGGACGTCGACGCCGAGTTCGCTCGCCCGGCGCGACAGTACCTCGAGCAATGCCGCGCGGCCCATGCTGAAGCCGTAGCCCGGGAAGTATGCGGTCCGGTCGTCGCCCACGTGAATGGCCTGTTCACGCCAGAGGACCGATCCGGCGCGCACCGCCTGTGCGCTGTCGGGGTCGTTCCGATACAGGATGTCGAGCAGGTCGTCCCAGTACACGACGCCCCAGCCGTAGGTGGAGCCGGGAGGATCTCGGTCGATCACCGTGATGGCATGGGCCGGGTCGCGGCGCTTCATCGAAATGGCGAAGTACAGTCCGGCGGGCCCGCCACCGATACACACGATTCTCATTCGGTCACCAGTTTCCGCCCGGTTGGTCGAATTCGGTGGCGCAGCAACGGTATTCGATGCGGCCGAGCCCGGCACGCTGTGCGTGTCCGGGCCCGGTCATCGGCACTAGAAGCTGCCCCAGCCGCCGCCGAAGGGGTTCCACCAGCCGGGGTTCCAGCCCCAGCCGCCGTTACCCCAGCCGGGGCTGTCGACGGATTGGGTCGCGGAGTTCGGTGTGGCGGAGGCTTGTGTCGCGGCTGCGACGACCGGAACCGCGGCAGCCGCGGCTATTCCGGCGGCGGCCGCCAATCGTGCGAATTTCGAGTGTGAATTCCTTTTCTTGCTCATGATAGGGCTCCAAATAGCTGTCCCGACCTGCTGGAATTCTACGCGTTTTCGGCGAATGCAAAAGTTGCCGAGACAACCTGTTTCACGATGTCGGGCCACCGGATCGGCCCGGATCCGGTGTGCCGGGGTCGGCGACGGATGCGTTCAGGCGGCCGCGGCCCGGACCAGGTCCGCGATCCGTTGCTCGTCCGCCGCCGTCAGCGTGGTCAGCGCGTAGGTGACCGGCCACATCGTGCCCTCGTCGAGGCGCGCGGTGTCGTTGAAACCCAGTGTCGCGTAACGAGCTTTGAATTTCTCGGCGCTCTGGAAGAAGCAGACCACCTTGCCGTCGCGGGCGTAGGCCGGCATTCCGTACCAGGTCTTCGGGGCGAGATCCGGCGCCTCGGCGGTCACGATGGCGTGAATCCGTTCGGCCAGCGCGCGATCGGCCGGCTGCATCGCGGCGATCTTGGCCAGCACATCGGCAGTGCCGTCCGCCTTCGCGGCCTTGCCGCCACGGCGGGCGGCGGTCTTCAGTTCCCGGGCATGCTCTTTCATCGCGGCGCGTTCCTCGGTCGAGAAACTCACCGTGGCAGAGGTCTTGGTGGCAGAGGTCTTCGTGGTCATCGTCGTCTCCGTTCGAGTCCGGGTATTTCAGTTGTCCTGCAGCACGCCGAGCACGTTGCCGTCGGGGTCGACCACCGTGGCGACCCGGCGGCCCGCGCCGACGTCGCGGATCGGTTCTCCGACCACGGCTCCGGCGGCGGTCAGCTCGGCCAGCTTCGCCTCCAGATCGGGGACCGCCCAGTAGGTGACCGGTGCGGTCATGCCCTGCGGGCCGCCGCCCGGAACCAGGCCGACATGGGTGTCCCCGACCTCGAAGCCGACGTAATAGGCGCTCTCGGCACTTGCCGGCACGCCCAGCAACGCGGCGTACACGGCCTTCGCGGCGGCCAGGTCGGTGACCGGGTGCAGCACGGTCCTGATGCCCAGGGTGGTCATGAAATCTCCTGTGGTGTCGTGTTCTTGTGGTTTCCACGGTAGGAATCGCGGCGCCGCGCAACATCCGTGGTGACCACGGAATCCACCACGGATCCGGTACGTGGTGGCACCGGTACGGGCGTCAGAATGGGGGCGTGTCGAAGCAGATCGCCGCCGAGATCTCGGCCCGGGAGGCCGAGGTGCTCGCCCTGGTCGGGCAGCATCGCAGTAACGCCGAGATCGCGGCCCAGCTGTACATTTCCGTGCGCACGGTAGAGACCCATGTGTCGTCGCTGCTGCGCAAGGCCGGAGTGCCCGATCGGCGGGTACTCGCGGAACGCGCGGCTGAACTGGGTGATCGCCGGCCGGCCGCGGCGCCGGTAACGGTGCTGCCCACGACCTTGACCACGTTCGTGGGCCGGGCCCGGGAGCAGGCCGAACTGCGCGCGCTGGTCGTCGCGCATCGTCAGGTGACCGCGCTCGGCCCCGGTGGTGTCGGCAAGACCCGGCTGACGCTGGCCGTTGCCGCGGAGTTGGCCGACGAGTTCGCGGGCGGAGTCTGGTTCGTGGATCTCGTGCCGGTCACCGATCCGGAGATGACCGGCGCGGCGGTGGCCCACGCGCTCGGTATCGGCGAACAACCGGGCCGGGATCTGGACGATTCGGTGACGGCGGCGCTGGCCGACCGTCGGCTCCTGCTCGTGTTGGACAACTGTGAGCATCTGCTGGACGGTGTGGCGCCGTTCCTGGAACGCTTGCTGGCGCGCTGTCCGGGCGTAACCGTACTGGCCACCAGCCGGTCTCGGCTGATGGTGCCGTTCGAGCAGGTCTACGCGGTGCCGCCGCTGACCCTGGAGGAGAACGCCGACGCGGTCGCGTTGTTCCTGGACCGGGCGGAGGCACTGGGCTGGTCGGTGCCGCCGGAGCAGACCGATCGGGTCGCCGAGATCTGCGCCCGCCTGGACGGTTTGGCGCTGCCCATCGAACTGGCCGCCGCCCGGCTGCCGACCCTGGGCCTGGACGGTCTGACCTCGAGTCTGTCCGATCCGCTGCGGCTGCTCGTGGGTGGCCGCCGCGCGGACGAGCGGCACCGGTCGGTGCGGGCCACGCTCGACTGGAGTCGAGCGCTGCTGACGGAATCGGATCGCCGGCTGCTGCAGCGGGTGGCGGTGTTCGCCGGGCCGTTCACCGCCGCGGCCGCCGCCGAGGTGACGGGTGGTCCGCCGCTGACGCCGGACGAGGTCCCGGACGGGCTGGCGCGGCTCACCGAACAGAGCCTGCTGACGGTGGTTCCGGCCGGCACCGGTATCCGATATCGGATGCTGGCGACCGTCCGCCAGTACGCGCGGGAACAGCTCGACTCGCTCGGCGAGCTGCCCGAGATGCTCGCCCGGCATCTGACGTGGAGTCTGGCGACCGCTACCGCACTCGCGCAGCGGCCCGAAACCGGTTCGTGGCGAACCGAATTCGACGGCGTGGCCGACGATCTGCGCGCGGCGCTGAACTGGGCGGCGGCCGAGCCGGGGCAGCGGGCGGCGGCATCCGAGCTGGCGCTGACCCTGGCGCGGATCGCCTTCACCCGCAACCTGATCGGTGAATCACAGCGGCGCTACGAGCAGGCCGCCGCGCTCACCGCCGATGCCTCCGTGGCGGCCGAGGCGCTGCGCGAGGCCGCCGCCACGGCCGGATGCCGGCTACACGGCTCCGAGATGTACCGGCTGTACCTGGCGGCGGCGGAGGTCGCCCGGAAATCCGGTGACGATGCCGCTGCCGCAAGAGATCTCGCGACGGCGGTGAGCACCTGCTTCCGGATGTCCGATACCTTCGACGAGCCGCCCGCGCTGCCCGAGGTGGTCGAGCTGCTGGCCACGGCCCGCGGCCTGGCCGGAGACGATCCGGCTGCCGCGGCGGCCGTCGCCCTCGCCGAATGTGGTCTCCGAGCCGCGGAATCCGATGGTTCGCAGGCGATCGCAACGGCCGAACGAGCGGTCGCACTGGCCGGGCGAACCGCTGATCCGCTGGCTCGCAGCGCGGCCCTGGACGCGCTGGCCGCCGCCCAGTGGTGGTGTGGCGACGCGGCCGCGAGCGCGGTGACGACTCGCCGCCGGGTCGAGCTGCTCGCCGCGGCGCCGCCGACCGCGGCAGGCGCGCTGGAGCGAGTCGGCGCGCTGTCCGAGGCCGCGGACAGCTGTATCGGGAATGGCGATCTGGCCGGCGCGCAGCTCTGGGCCACGAAGCTGCGTGATCTGCCACTGCTGGCCGAACGCGGCGATCTGGCCACCTCGCGTGTCCTGATCGCGCGGGCATTGGCCGGCGACGCGCACGCGGTGTGGGCGGACAGCCAGCGGTTCGCCGACGCCCGCGAGCTGCCCGGGCGAGACCGCGCGCCGCAGTTGGCGGTGGCGGCGGCCGCGGTCGCGCTGATCCACGGCCTGCGCGGTGACCTTCCCGCGCAGGCTCGATGGCAGGCGAGCGCCGCCGAGCTGTCCGGGGCGCCGGCGGCCTGGCGAGCGGTCTTCGCCGCCCTTCAGTCGTTGCACGCCGGACATGCGGACCGAGCCTGGGCGGAATTGGCCACCGCACCGGACGATCTGGACGAGCAGGAGCTGTGGATCTGGCGGCACTGGTACGTGGCGCTGCGCGCCGAGGCGGCGGTGCTGGCCGGTCGGCCGGAAGCGGCGACGATCCTGGATTCCGCGCGAACCACTGTGGTGGGCAACCCGATCGCCACCGCGATCGTCAGCCGCGGCACCGCCCTGCTCGCCGGCGATCGCCCCGCGGTACTCGCCACAGCAGCCGACTTCGAGGCCGCGCACTGCCCCTACCAGCAGGCCCGCAGTTCGATCCTCGCCCGCGATCCGGCCGGCACGGCCCTGCTGGAATCCCTCGGCCTCGCCCCGAACCGATGAGCACGACACGCGCTCGACCTGCGCAAACAGCTGTCCCAGTGCCCTCGGCAGGATTCGAACCTGCGACACCCGCTTTAGGAGAGCGGTGCTCTATCCCCTGAGCTACGAGGGCGTGAACCGTGCGTGACAGTGTGAAATCCCCCGTTTCACAACGGGTTTCGCACGTGCCTCGCGGTGGTCCACGGTGCCTGTGCCTCCCGGGGGTGACGAACAGGCGTGGTCAGTCTAGCGTGTGGCGGGCCGGTGGCCAGCTCGCCAGGGTGGTCCGCGCCGACGGGAGGTAGCGCACCGCCCGGGTCGACGGCGGAATCCGGCGGCGACGCGCCTCACCGCGGCAACGACAGGAAATCTTCGACCGGGCGGCGTGGGGTGGGCCTGTCTCTTATACACATCTCCGAGCCCACGAGACCG
>NZ_PYHT01000040.1:0-30832 GCF_003023875.1 Nocardia sp. MDA0666 | reverse complement strand
CGAGATCTACACTTCTAGCTTCGTCGGCAGCGTCAGATGTGTATAAGAGACAGCCCCCGCATCCCTCCCCACCAACCACGCCCCGGACGCATCCACGCCAGTCCCAGGACAGACTCCGGACGGTCGGCGCGAGTACGGCAACAACCTCCTGATCCGCAACGGACGGACACGGTACTTCTACGACGCGGCCGGGCGTCTGATCCGGAAGGAGGTCACGCGGCTTTCGCGCAAGCCGGACATCTGGCACTTCCGGTACAACGGGTTCGATCAGCTGACGGATGTGTATACGCCGGGAAAGGAGTGGTGGAGGTACACCTATGACGCCCTTGGTCGACGATCATCCAAACACCGCCTTACCGATGAAGGCGGTTCCGTCGAACATATCTCCTACCTCTGGGACGGCGACCATGCCATCGAAGAGACATCCGTCGGCGGAACGTTTCATTGGGCGTATGAGCCCGGCAGCTACGTCCCACTGACACAGGTGGTTCGCAGTCAGGTCGGGAACAATTTCGTCGCCATAATTACCGATCTTGCCGGAATGCCGACCGAGCTGATCGATCCGCTCTCACCTGTAATCGCTTCTACAGGGATAACGACCCTGTGGGGCAAAACCACCTGGTCCTTCGCTGCGCCGACAGCCTTGCGCTTTCCCGGTCAGCACCACGATCCAGAAACCGGCCTCCATTACAATCATCACCGCTACTACGACCCCGAGACCGCGCGATACCTCACGCAAGACCCACTCGGGTTGGCGCCCGCACCGAATCCCAACAGCTATCCGGCCAACCCGCTGGCCTGGTCGGATCCTCTAGGCCTGACGCCTTGTCCGAACAGCGGAAAGAGGCCCGCCAAGGGCGGATTGACCCATGCTGGACGTGAATACCAGAAGCACATGGGCAGAGGTGATCTCCCTACGGTGCCCGGAAAGGAGTTGGATAGCGCAGGTCAAGGCCTACTAGAGCGGATATTCAATGATCCCAATGCGCGGATAGTTCCGGTAACTGGAGGGAACTTCCCCGGCGGTACTCGATACATCGTCAAGGACCCAGCGGGCGGCAGAGACCTTGGTATTACATTCGATGCAAACGGAAATTTCCAATACTTCGGAAGGTACTGACGTGATTGAATCCGCTGTCCCATGGAGCTCTGCCGACACTATTGCCCAACACCTCGCCGAGGTGATTCGAAGGTCGTCAAACCATCCGTTGGCTGAAATCTACTACAGCTGTCTGGCAGGAACAGATGTACCCGATTCCCGTTGGGCCGGCCCAGTGCACGAAGTCGATATGTCGTTGCATTTGGTACTCAGCAGTGGTGATGTCATTTCCCTCAACTGGACCATGGACGGCTTGAACGAGGGTCTCGACCTCTCGATCACGAACGAGCTACCACCACGGTCAGGAGCCGAACAACTTATTGACGTGTCCCGAGTCGGTGCATGGAGCGAACACCTGGGAGACACCATCGACTCCATACAGCCGGTGTGGCATACACCGAACACGGGCTGCCCGGAGGCTGTCTGGTCTTATCGTTTCGATTTTCACTCCAGTCCCTCTCTGACAACTTCTCTGGGTCAAGAGACCGACGGAAAAATATCATACCTGCCCGACTCGATCGTTGTGATATTCAACTCCGACTTGTCTGCAAATTATCGCATTCCCGCGTCAAAGCGATCAGCGTCGGGGTTTTAAGGACGACCACTGCTCCCGCAATGGATTGTGCGAGTTATCGACTGATCTCATAAACCGGTCGGAACGTTTGTATCGGAGAGCTTCATGCCGACTTCAAGAGTCTTCGACGGGCGCAGGATATCCATTACCTCGATCGCAAACGTCACCGACGAGTGCGATGAATTGGAATTTCGAGCCGAGGGTGAGGCGACTCCGATTGTGGTTGTCGGCGAACAGGATGAATCGAGACATGATTTACTCCGGGGCTACCTTTGAGGATGTTTTCGAAAATCTCCAGGCAACAAAGGCCGTAGCGACGCGGGTGCCCCTCGCATTCCTATCTACATTATGCGACGCGACCGGCGCTCCGATCTCAGACATACGAGAGAACGTCCTTTCGCAATTCGATTCCAATGTGCGTCCGGTAGTAGGTGCCAGCGTGATCGAACTCTCCTGGCAGCCTTTCGTCGAAGGCTGCAGGCTCAATAGCCCGCGAAAATGCCAGCAACCGAACGACTTTCGTCTGGCAGCGCCAAGCGACGCCATGGCTTCCGGAACAAAATCTCACTCTCCTGCGACTGGGATCGCAGAGAATAATCCATCCCGCAACCACTCTCGATCGCATCGAGCAGTGGCTAGACGAATGAGGATCCGCCGATCAGGGGCGCGGATGCACTCCGTCGCGTACCTCTGCGGTGGTGCGGGTGATCATGTCCCGCACCTGTGCGGTCATTCGCCTGGAATCGGTCGGTTTGATGCGAAGGATGCGGTCGCCGAAGATCGCGTACCGGCCGTCGTCCAGGAAATCGGTGATCTGAAAGTCCTTGCGGCCCTGCGTATGCCGATTGTCGGGACTGCCCCACGGGTAGGCGGCGATGTGGAAGGTCGCGGTGGTCGGGCGTTTCAGGAAGCGGGCCAGCTGTTCCTTCGGTCCGACGACCCAGGGATCGCGGACGTGGGCTTCGGGGGTTTCCAGATCTTCGACCGGAATGTTCAGCGATTTACCTTGCCCCTCAGCGCATTCGGGCAGCTCCGCGATCACCGCGGCGGCCACCCGATCGGATTCGAGAACGGTGAGGTGTACCGTGCCGCCGACCGTATCCTCCGGTCCCGGTTCCTGCACCGCGATCGCGCCGTGGCGATCCCGCACGGCGGCGTGGACGCGGATCCGGTGTTCACGGCCGCGCCCGCGGAACCCCGCGATCTCGATGCGGACCTCGGGATCGAACAGCACCCGGATCGCGCGGTCGAGATCCTCGTCCCATTGCGGCAGCAGGACCTGCGCGATGCGCTGTCGCGTGCGGTTTACATCCTCCAGCGTCGGTTCGGCGGTGAACCGGTGCGCCAGCGGGTACGGCAGCACATCGCGCCCCGTCGCATCCCACAGCACTCGGAACTCGGCCGCATCGAACCGCCATCTTCTGTCGCTCATCGCACCGAACTCCTACCCACAACCGCCACTACTCGCCGATGACCGGAGGAACGGTCTTCGGAAGCTGCGGGATACCGGTCAACTCGTCACCGTTTTCCTGGTTGATCAGGTAGTCGGCGACGCTCTTGGTGCGCTCTTCTTCCTTGTCTCCCTTGCCGCGCCCTGCGCCGCCCATGCCTGGCATACCACTGGCGCCGGCCCGAGCCGCCGAGGCCGCGGCGCGTCCGCCGGCTCCGGCCAGCGCACCCGGCTGGACTCCGCCGGGCACACTGCTGCCGTGTCCGTTGGGGCCGTTTGCCCCGCCGAGGCCACCGCCGAGACCGCTGCCGCTACCACCCGGCAGGGCCGAACCGGAGGAGCCGAGCGAGCTCTGGCCGAGACCGGAAGGGGTCGTCGCCGACGAGGGATCGGTGCGGGCCTGATCGCCGGCATTCTGCGAGCCGTCCGATTGGCCGTTCCCGGACGGATTCGTCTGTGATGTCTGCGAATTCGAACCCTGACCGTTCTGGTTCTGATTACCCGGTTCGGGCTGGTTCGCGTCGTGCGTACCGCCGGGGCCGGACGGTCCGGGACCGTTGCCGCCCGGGCGCCACGAGGACGGCGGCGGCTGGTCGCCCGGCCCGGCCGGATCCTGCGTGTTCGGTTTCGGAATGACCGGGACGCCGGTATCGCTTTCGTGGACGACCGGGGCGTAGACCGTGGTCAACACTCGTTTGGCCTCGGTATACGCATTGTTGTACGCCGTGACATCGTCTCGCCAGCCCTTGCCCACAACGAGATTCACCGCGTTGCTGACTCCGGACCGGTGGCCCGGCACATGCGGCACCAGCGATTTCGTCGGCGCCAGGCCCGTCGCCAGCTCCGCCAGCTTGTTACTGGTCAGCGCAGCGGCTTTGGCGACCTTGGACGCCTGCGAGGTGTAGTCCGTCACCGCCTTCGCCGCGGCATTGCGGGACTGGCCACGCCAGATGCCCTCGTTGGTGGCCTTGCTCATTGCCTGCTGGAACGTCGTCAACGAGGTGGTCTCCTGGGTGCCGATCTTGTTCCAGGCATCCCTGAGGTTGTTGACCGCCTCCAGGTCGATCTTGTCGACCTTCTCGCGCAGGGTAGCGAGGTCGTGCCGTTCGAAGTTGTCGGTGGTCTGCACCGACGGCGTACGGAAATCGCCCTCGAAACCGATTGCGCGGGCGTCGTTTCGGACGCCGTCGCGCGTGGTGTTGAACTTGCCCTGCAATTCGTACGGATTCTGGATATGCGAGGGATCGCGCCCCTGCGTCCAGTTCGTAAGAACCTCACCGACGAATGAGCCGAACCCCTCCGGCAAATAACTCATGACGACTACCTGCCCGCCGGGTCGGTGGCTGCGATCTGCGCGGCGTTGCCGACATCCTGGCCGGTGAGGTGCTTGATGGACTGCGCCATCACCTCGCGCATGTTCTTGACGGTTTCGATGTGGTCCTTGATGACCTGGTCGACCGAATTCGGTTCGCCGGTGGCCTGTTTCAGGTAGCCGCCTTCGAGGGCGTGGCCCATGTCGAAGTCGCCGAAGCCGGAGACCCGCTGAGTCAGTTGCGCGACATTGAACAGCCCTTGAAGCTCAGTCAGTCGTGTGTCGCAGGCCGCGAGGCACTCACGAGCAACGGCTTCGTTGTCCAGATACAGTTCGCCGCCGCGCGCTTGCTCAGCGAACTTCTTCCACGTCTCTACTTCACCGGCCATGGCTGTTCCTCCCCTTCTGGTCGACAATCACTCCGGCAGCAACGGGACGAGCACTTCGCCGACGTTGTGCAGTGTGGCGCACGGATCACCCGGATTGTCGACGATGAGGCTGTTGGTGATCACTATTTCGACGATGCCCTGCTGAGCAGCGAAAACGGCGTCGCACGTGTCGTTCTTCGATGCACCTGCGACCCGATATTGCTGTCCCTTGCGACCGGCAAGTACTACATCCTGAAAGTCGACGTTGCCCTCTTTGTTCTGGATCTCCTGCAGGGAGCGCTTACCCGAGAGGACGTTGACGGTGTACTGCTTCCCCTTCCAGCTGCAGATCTCCCATCCGCTCTGATGCACCCCCGCGATCCCGCTCTCCTTCGTCGCAGGATCCACCCCCGTCTTCTGCAACACGTCATCCGGAATCTGCGTACAAGGATCCCACAACTTCACCGCCGCAGCGCTGGTCGTGGACCCGCTCCCCCCGTCGTCTCCGCTGTTGCATGCGCCGAGTATGGGCACGACCGCCGCCAGCAGAACTATCGCGAGTCGGCGAGCAGCCACCGTCCGCCCCCTTCGGTTGATCATGCTTGCACCTGGTCGGGCGACTTTATCAAATCGGTTCAACCGGACGGGGTGGTCGAGACGCCCCCTAGGGTGCCTAGCGGCGCGCGGAAAAACCTCTATTGTGAACAACAGTGTTCGTAAACAAGGGGAGACCACGATGAAAGATCTGACCGGCCGGAAGTGCCTGATCACCGGCGCGGCCAGCGGGATCGGCCGGGCGACCGCGATCGCTGCCGCGGCGGCGGGGATGCGATTGGTGCTGACCGATATCGATGCCGACGGACTGGCCGAGACGGCCGCCCGGATCCGCGCCGGCGGGGGTGAGGTGCTCGAGGTGCAGGTGCTCGACGTCTCCGACTACGAGGCGGTGACCACGTGGGCGAAGCGCGTGCACGAGGAGTACGGCAGCCTCGACGTGGTCATGAATATCGCGGGCATCGCCACCTGGGGCACGGTCGAGAACCTCGAACACCGGCATTGGAAGTCGATGGTCGATGTGAATCTGATGGGCCCGATCCACATCATCGAGAACTTCGTGCCGCCGATGGTGGCGGCGGGGCGCGGGGGGCACCTGGTCAACGTCTCCTCGGCCGCGGGGCTGCTCGCCCTGCCGTGGCATGCCGCCTACAGCGCCGCGAAATTCGGGCTGCGCGGAGTGTCGGAGGTACTGCGATTCGACCTGGAGCGCCACGGCATCGGCGTGAGCCTGGTGGTGCCGGGCGCGGTGCGCACGCCGCTGGTAGGCACCGTGCAGATCGTCGGGGTGGATCGCGACGATCCGCGGGTGCGGCGGATGGTGAAACTGTTTGAGGGACACGCGGTTTCACCGGAGAAGGTCGCCGACCGGATCATCGCCGGCATCCGGCACAACCGTTTCCTGGTGCACACCTCGCCCGATATCCGCGTCGGCTACTGGTTCGCCCGCAAGTTCGCGTGGCCGTACGAGCTGGTGGCGCGAATTGCCAACCGCGAGTTCAGCAAATTGCTGCCGGCGCCGGCGCACGGCACTCAGTAGTGCGTCACACAGACCACGAAACGCCTTTCGTTGTAGACGAATCCGCGATCACCGTCGGAGCAGCTGTTGACGTCGGTGGTGCCGTTCTTGATTTCCACCACGCGCACTCGGCCCGGCGCGGCGGTGGCACAGTCGACGGGAGTGGGACTGCCGTCGGCGATATTCATGCACGCGCCGGTGACCCAGTTGAAGTCGAGGCAGAGCGTGTCGGTGGCACCGCCGGGCAGCGTCTCGGCCACCGAGCGGTCGGCGTCGGCCGGGCAGTGCGCGCCCGCGACCGCCTTCGCGGTGATCTTGTAACGCGAATCCGTACTCGCGCAGGCGGTTTTCTGCACCGGAGCGCCGGCGTCCGGCTTGGCGACGACCGCGGCCACACAATCGCCGACGGCCACGGTCTCGCCCTCGTGCTTCTGATCGGCGCCCTTGTTCAGCACCAGCGGCTCGTCCGATGCCGAGGCGGTGACGCCGGTGACGGTCGGCTGGGCGGGCGCCTCGACGGCCACGGGCGCGACCGTCGTGGTGGGTGACACCGCTGCCGCGGCACGTGTTTCGTCCGAATCATGCCTCCCGGCGGTGAACGACAGCGCGGCGGCGATGAGACATGCCGCCGACAACGCAGCGGCAATCACGAAACCCGTCAGGGTGACACCGGCTTGAACACGTCGGCGCGACACGTACTCGTCCTCCAGAGCGGTAACACTTCGAACCACCCCGAACGATGATCGAAGAACACTTGCGGATTTGCAGACCTCGCAAATGCTTACACGATCCGGGCGTTCGCGTCGAGGCGGCGGCGGGGCCCGACGCATCGAAAATAAAAAGGTTTCTTTTTCACTAAATTCCTTGATCACAATCGCGCAACAATGCTGTCTTTCGGGTTCCGGAATTACCAAGTCTGGCAATTAGCGTTCGACGCGTTATTGTCAGCTTCCGTCCGGACCGTTCGGCCGGAAGTCTCGTGAGAAGGAATCCTGAATGAAGTTCGGCACGTTCGCCGCAACCTCGATCCTGGCGGTGGCCACGGTCGGGATCACCGCGGGAACCGTGAACGCCAGTCCCCCGGCCGCACCACCGGCCGCCGCCAAAGAGATCACCACCTCCGGAACCGACCGCGGAGTCACCTATCACGCTGTGCTCAGCGACTTCTCGCGGGTTCTGACCACCGTCGTCGAGCACGGGCGGTTCGAGGTCGACAAGGACGCGACGGCTGTCGCCCTGAAGTCCGACAACGGCACCGACCTCGTCACGGTGCCGCTGACGTACCGGATGGCCGGCAGCACGGTCCATGTCGCGCAACACATCAGCGACGACGGGCACAAGGTCGTGCTCGAGCCCAAGGCCACCGCCACCGAAATCGGCGAGATGCAGCCGATCAATTCGATGGCGCGGCTCACCAACGAAATCAATCAGAACGTCGTCGGCCTGGTGGCCGGTGGCGTGCTCGGCGGCCTGATCGGCGCTGTACTCGGGATGGGCTTCTTCAGCATCATCACCGGGCCGATCGGCATGGTGGTCGGCGCCATCGCGGGTGGATACGCGATGGGCGGCCAGCCGTTCCTGGACGCCGTCAACGCGGTCGTCAGCGGCCAACCCTGATCCGGGCCGGTGTCGCGGGGCGGACCGCGCCGCGCCGCGACACCGGTTTCGGCGAATTCTCAGGCGTTTTTGCTTGCACCCCCGCCGAATTCGTGGCTCAATCCGAAGGATGGCCGGGGAACCGCATAGATGGGTCGCCACAGGCGAGACCGATATGGTCGAACTGCGCGATCCGGTGTCCGGGCGCGCGGTCGAGATCGCGCGGCCCTCGGACGAGGACCTGCCCGCTCCGCTACTGCGCGAGGTCGAGACTCTGGTCTTCGACTGGGCCAATCTGCTCACCCAGTACGAGGCGTGGTCGGATCTGCACACGCTGTACCGCAGCGAGCCGGATACCGTTCTGTGGGCCCTGAGCTGGCTGCTGGCGCTCTGGGCGGTGGTCGGTGAGACCCGGACCGGCAAACCGGCCGACGCGATCATCCGCGACCTGGACTACCGCGGGGGCTGGCGGGATCTGCGCAACACGGAGGACGAGCGGATCTGGACCGGATTGACGCAACGGGTACGCCTGGGCGGCATCGCCGCACTCACCGAGGATCCCCGTGCGGTGCGGGCCTATCACGACGCGTGCGTCGAACCGGCCGATATCGGCCCGATTCTGCTGCGGCACACCTTGATTCATCTGGACGCGCTGAGCCAGGACATGGACCGCGCGGGAATGCGAGCGCGCGGGCTCGCCTCCTCGGTGCTCGATCACACCGCTCCCGATCCCGGACCGCGGCGGCGGCTCTGTTTCCGGCCCTCGCGGCCGGGATCGGACGGGTTACGCGACCTCGGCTGAGGCCGGATCGGCGCCGGGATGCAGGCGACGGAACCGGCTGCCGTGGAAGACCAGCGGTTCGTGCTGGGAGCGCGTCGCCAGGCGAGTGATCCGCACCAGGACGACCTGATGGTCGCCCGCCGATACCTGGGTATGCACGGTGCCCTCCAACCAGGCCGCCGCGCCGCCGACGAAGATGGAACCGCCCTCTCCCCGATGCAGGTCGACATCGCCGAAGCGGTCGCCGTGGCGGCTGCTCATCCGCTGCGCCGCCTCGTCCTGGTGGGCGCTGAGCAGGCTCAGACCCAAGCGCTGAGCGCCGACCAGCTTGGGCCAGGTGGTGGAGCTGTTCTGCACGCAGAAGGACACCAGCGGCGGATCCAGGGATACGGGCACGAAAGTGCTCACCACCAGACCGGCGGGCACGTCGTCGAATTCCGCGCAGACCGCGACCACACCGCTCGGGAAATGCGCGAAGGCGCGACGCAAACCCGTGCTGTCGGAGGGTATTTCGATCAGATCAGACATGGTTACCCACTTCTCGGCTCACTCGCGGTCGTCGAATCAGACGACGCCGTGCAACGGGGGTGGGGTGCCGTTGAGCACCGCGCGCCCGATGTGCTGGTACTTCCACCGCACCGGATCGTGCAGCGTATGCGTGCGGGCATTGCGCCAGAACCGGTCCAGATCGAGATCGGCTGCGGCACTGCGGGTTCCGCTCACCTCGAACAGGGCGGCGGACACCTCGTTGGCGGCCCGGTCCGAGGTGATCTTGGCGGTGGCGACCGCGATCGATGCCTCCGCCGCGAGCGCGGCCGCGGTCTCGGTGTCGAGACCACCGTTGTTCGTCTGTGCGACAACGCGATCCACCGTCCGGCCCGCCACTTCGAAGGTGGCCTCGGCGGCGGCCACGGTCACCGCCAGCTCACCGATGCGCTGGATCACCAGCGGATCCTCGCTCGCCCGATCGACCCCGGCCTCGAACCACGGACGGCTCTCGGTGCGCACGAACTCCGTGGCCGCGTCCAGCGCACCGCGGGCGATGCCCACATCGATCGCGACGTGCAGCAACTGCGCGAAGGCGCCGTAACCGGTGGGGGCGCGCACCGCCGCCGCCCGCGGAATCAGCTGGTCAGCGGACACTCGCACGGCATCGAATGTCACGGTCCCGCTGCCCGTCGTGCGCTGGCCGATACCGTTCCAGTCGTCGACGATCGTCACGCCGGCGGTGTCGGCGGGCAGGAAGGCGATGTACTCGCCGGAATCGAGACCACTGCGCCCGTCGGGATCGTCCAGACGGGTCAGCACCGCCAGCAAATCCGCGAAAAGTGAACCCGTACAATAGAATTTGGTGCCGTCGATACGGAATTCGCCGTCGGCGGGACGCACGGTGGTGCCGATTTCGGCGATGGTCGCGCTGGTGCGCTCCGACTGCGCGTTCGCGATCCGCGCACCGGCGAGCACCCGCCCGAAATAGCGTTCCCGCTGCGCGCGAGTTCCCGCCAGCCGCAACAGATTCAGATAGACGAAATGGCTGTGCGGAATCTGCGCGATATTCGGATCCGCCGCCGCCAGCAGCCGGAACACCTCCGCCACCTGTGCGGGCGCCAGATCCGCGCCACCGAATTCGGCCGGCACGGTGACGGCCAGCAGCCCACTGGCCGACAGCTGATCCAGTTCCCGGTGCGGCAATTCGCGGGCGCTGTCGCGCCGGGCCGCATCGACCGCGAACTGCGCGGCCAGGCGTGCGGCCGCCTCGTGAGCCTGAGCGGCGGAGGTGATCCGCGCGGCGGCGACGGCAGTCATCGACTCGCCGCCAATTCGGGTTCGCGCTGGGCCTCCAACTCCCGGACCAGCGGCAGCACCTTGGCGCCGAAGTATTCGATTTCCTCCTGGAAGTGCAGGAAGCCGCCGAGGATCAGGTCGACGCCGAGGTCGCGGTAGGCGACGATCCGCTCGGCGATCTGCTCGGGAGTGCCGATCAGCTGCGTACGGAAGCCGTCGTTGTACTGGACCAGGTCCTCGTAGGTGGAATCGGCCCACATGCCCTTGCCGTCCCGCGTGGAAGCGCCCGCCTGCTGCACCGCGTCGCGGAAACCCTCCACGGCGGGCCGGTTGGCCTTCTCGATGATCTCGCGCAGGGTGTCGCGGGCCTCGGCCTCGGTGTCGCGGGCGATGATGAATCCGTTCAGGCCGAACTTGACCTCACGGTTGTGCTCGCGCGCGACCGCGCGCACGTCCTCGATCTGTTCGGTGACGCCGTCGAAATCCTTGCCGTTGGAGAAGTACCAGTCGGCGTGGCGGCCACCGTTGCGCCGCGCCGCCGTCGAGTTCCCGCCCTGGAACAGTTCGGGATTCGGCCGCTCCGGAGTGTTGAGCGGCTTGGGCTTCAGCGTCAGGTCGCGAATCCGGTAGAAGTCCCCGGCGTAGTTCACCTCGTCCTCGGTCCACAGTTTGCGGACGACCTCGAGGAATTCGGCGCTGCGCCGGTACCGCTCATCGTGCTCGAGCCACGGCTCCCCGAGCGCGGTGAACTCCCCGCCGAACCAACCGGATACGACATTGATCGCGAAGCGCCCGCCGGACAGATGGTCGGCGGTGACCCCGAATTTCGCCAGCACCGCCGGATGCCACAGGCCCGGGTGCACGGCCGCGATCACCTTCAGCCGCTCGGTGGCGCCCAGGAGGGCGAGACTGAACGACGTCGACTCGTGCTGATATTCCGCGCCGTAGGAGGCGGTGTAGCGCACCTGGGAGAGGGCGTAGTCGAAGCCGTTGTTCTCGGCCGTGCGCGCCAGCTTCTTGTTGTATTCGAAATCCCAGCTGGTGCGCTGATCGATCGTGCTGGTCACCAGCCCGCCGCTGACATTGGGCACCCAGTAGGCGAACTGAGTCTGCTCGGCGATCTTCTCGGTGGTCATCGACACTCCTGTGATTGGGACATCCGCACCCGGTCGCGCCGACGGCCGGGCTGTTCGTTACGCACTCCGTGGTCGGTGCGCCGAGTGCGGCAACCGTGCACCCGGCGCACTTCCACTTCAACACCGCTGACCGGCGGGGACGAGGGTTTGAATCCTCAGGATCGGATCAGCGGCACTCATCCGAGCCGGTGGAACGCCGTTATGCCGACGCGACCGCCGAGCCGTACCCCGAACGTTCGAATCGGCCCGCGGGCTGGAAGCGGGCCACCAACTCGTCGGCGCCCTCACCCGTGATCTGCTCGAGCAGCGCGTCGGCCTCGGCCAGGGAGTTGATCTGCAGCAGCGGCTGCGGCTTGTGCAGCGTGCTCACCAGCACCGAGGCGACGCGCGGATCGACGGCCGCGGCGGCGAAGAACCGGTTGCCGATCTCGGCCAGTTCCGGATCGCCGAGGAACAGGCGGGTCACCTTGGCCGCGGCGTCGGAGCGGGCGAGCAGGAACGCGTTGTACTGCTCCTCGATCCACTCGGCGTCGAAGGGCCCCTCGTGCCCGGAGGCGGCCGCGACGAGCCGCTGCGCCTGGATGAGGCCGCTCTGCGCGCCCTGGCCGGCGATCGGGTCGTAGGCGACCGCGGTGTCCCCGAGCGCCGCCACGACATGCCCGCCCGCCGTGCGCCCGACGCCGTGCCGGACCACCGGACGCACCGCGCCCTTCAGCCAGGAGTGCGGGTCCTCGGCAATCACCTTGGTGGCCAGCACTTCCGGCAGATCCCAGTCGATGTAGTCCCGATACAGCTCGGTGACGATACGGTGCGCCGACTCGGCGGAATCGGCGGCGGCGAACCGGCTCTCCCATTCGCTGCCCGGGCGCGCCCAGCCGAGGAAGGCCCAGCTCGGCCCGGCGTCCTTGTGCAGATACGGACCCCACCACGCCTCACCCTGCTCGGCGAAGATGGAGAATCCGCTGTGCTGCCCGCCGGAGGTGCTGCGGTGCGCGAAAACTTCTGGCTCATACCCCAATCCGGTCACCGTCACGGTGAGCAGGCTGCGCTGTGGCGCGTCGTAGACGGTGCGCTCGGTGTCGATCGGGAACAGCTCCGCCAAACCGGCCTTACCGGTCGCGACGAGCACCAGATCGTGCGCGGCGGCGATGGTGTCCAGGCTCTCCGGGGTCACCTTCTCGACCACGAAGCGGCCACCGGCCTCGACGAATGCGGTCAGTCGCTCGTCGACCTTGAGGCGGGTGTCGACCGCGACGCCGACGAAACCGTCGAAATCGCCGTCGAATCCGATCAATTCGGGCCGTTCCGGCCCCTGACCCGCGATCCGCACACTCAGTCCGGTGTGCTGCGGGGCCCGATTCACATAGGTGTCGAGTCCGAGGGCGGTTTCGGCGGCCTGGGCCTCACCGAAGATGAGCGCGGTTCCGGTGGCGGGGATGTCGTCACGCAGACCGCGTTGATCGCGATCGCTGTAGACCGTGACGTCGAACCCGGCCTGCTGCAGTCCGAGAGCGGCGGTGACACCGGCGATGCCGGCGCCGGCGATGGCGGCGGTGCGTTTCGAATTCTGGTTCGTCATACCGAAATAGTGCGCTTGCCAGCGGCTTTCGTTGACAGTTGCGATCACCGGGAATCGATGTCGCGCACCGCCGATCCGTCAGGTCGCGGTGACGCCCGCCTGCGGGCGCACCTGCTCGTCCGGCAGCGCCGTCGAACCCGGTCCACCGAGCCGGTAGCGCGCGCCGCGATGGTCGTCCGGCAGCCGGTCGCCCGCGCCGAACAGCGCGTTGCGCAGGGTGCCCGGGACGTACTCACTCGGATAGGCGCCGCGCTCGGTCAGCACCGGAATCACGTGCTGCACAATATCTTCGAAGGTGCCGGGAGTGATCGCGTAGGCCAGGTTGTAACCGTCGATATCGGTCTCGTCGACCCATTCCTGGAGCCGATCCGCCACCGACGTCCCCGATCCGACGAATACGGGGCCCATCCCGCCGATGCCGGCCCAGGCCGCGATATCCCGCACGGTCCATTCCCGGCCGTCGTCGTCGAATTCCTGGAACGCGGCGACGGCGGACAGGATCGCATTGCTGTTCACCTCGCCGATCGGGTCGTCGAGGTCGTAGCGCGACAGATCGATACCCATCCAGCCTGACATGAACACCAGACCGCCCTCGACGCTGGCATACGAGCGGTATTCGTCGTACTTGCGTTGTGCCGCTTCGTCGGTGGCGTCGGTGATGATGGTGGCGAGCGCGTAGATCCGGGCCGCGTAGCGGTCGCGGCCGGCCGCTTCGAGTGCGTCGCGAATGCGGGTGACCGTCTGTCCCAGAACGCGTTTCGAGGGGGCGGCGACGAAGATCGCCTCCGCGTTCTCGGCGGCGAAGGCCACGCCGCGCGGTGAGGCGCCGGCCTGGTAGATCACCGGGGTGCGCTGCGGCGAGGGCTCCGACAGGTGAATACCCGGTACCGTGAAGTGCTTTCCGGCGTGGCCGATGTGATGCACCTTCGCCGGATCGACGTAGATGCCCTGCGCTCGGTCGCGCACGACCGCGTCGTCCTCCCAGGAACCTTCCCAGAGCTTGTACAACACCTCGAGGTATTCGTCGGCGTGGTTGTAGCGCTCGTCGTGGTCGAGATGTTCGGACTCACCCATATTGGCGGCGGCCGAGGGCAGATATCCGGTCACCACATTCCAGCCCAAGCGGCCGTTGGTCAGATGATCCAGCGTCGAGAGCCGCCGGGCGAACGGGAAGGGATGCTCGAACCCGGTACCGGTGGTGATGCCGAAGCCCAGATGATCGGTCACCGCCGCCATCGCCGAGACCAGCAGCAGCGGATCGGCCACCGGCACCTGCGCGCCCTGACGCAGCGCGGCGATGTCGTTGCCGCCGTACACGTCGTAGATGCCCAGCACATCGGCGATGAAGATCCCGTCGAAACGGCCGCGTTCCAGCAGCTTCGCCAATTCGGTCCAGTAGCTCAGCTCCTTGTAGCGATGCGACTGGTCCTCGGGGTGGCGCCACAGTCCCGGGGACTGGTGCGCCACGCAGTTCATATCGAAGGCGTTGAAGCGGATCCGCCGGGTCATGACCGCACCTGTGCCTCGCGGCTGCCCGCGCTCCACGCGTAGGGGAGTTCGGTTCCGTTGAGCAGGTGATCGCCGATCGCCCGCGCCTTCTGCACGGCGGGATTGTGCACCGAGATGGTGCGCGCATTGCGCCAATGCCGGTCCAGTCGCAGATCTTCGGAGGTGATCGAGGCACCGCCGACCTCGAACAGCTGGGTGGTGGCGGTCAGCACGGTGTCGATCACACCGAGTTGCGCCTGGGCCGAGGCCAATTCGACCGCGTCCAGCGCCGCGTCGTCCCGGGCGCCCGCCGCCAGCACCTCGTCCAGCAGCTCGGCCACGGCCAGCACGCTCGCGCGCGCCCCGAAGGCGGCCGCCGACAGTTTCCCGATCACCTGCTGGACCAGCGGATCGTGGCGCGGCAGATCGGCCGCCGAATGGGTGTAGCTGCGCGTGCGGTCGGCGACCCACGCCCGCACATCGGATTCGGCCCGCTGGGCGATGCCGGCCAGCACCGCCAACTGCACCAGCTGCAGGTACGAGGTGGCGTAGGTGCGGCCGGGCGCGCCGTACCCCGGGCCGAGCACCCGCTCGTCCGAGATCCGCACATCGTTGAATTCCGTTGTGCCACTGGCGGTCAGCCGCTGGCCGAAGCCGTCCCAGTCGTCGCTCTGCCGCACCCCGTCGGCGTTCGCGTCGACCAGCACCGATACCCGCTCCCCGTCGCGATCGGCCGCGGCGAGGATGTAGTCCGCGTACAGCGAGCCGGTGCTGTAGTACTTGGTGCCGTTGAGCAGCCAGTCGTCGCCGGAGCCGCGGGTCAGCCGGGTGCGGTAGCGGTCGACCGCGCCGATGCCCGGTTCGGTGATGGCATTGCCCACCAGGGCACCGGATCCGGCCGCGCGCAGCCAGTGCTCACGCGCGGGACCGGGCTCGGCCAGCAGCTGATCCTCGACGAAGGAGAAATGCACCCGAAGTGCTTGCGGCAGATTGGATTCCGCGGCGGCGAGGTCGATCAGCAGCCGGAACAGCTGGCGCACGCTGACGCCGAAGCCACCGTATTCGGCCGGCACCCGCAGCGCGCCGAATCCGGCCTGACGCAGCCAGTCGACCTCCTCGTAGGCCAGGCGACGATCGATCTCGCGCGCCACCGCCCCGGCGGCGATGCGGTCGAAAACGGGGCCGAAGATGTCGTCGAGGTCGCGATCGGAGATCTGCTGCGGTGCTGTGGAGGCCATACCCGACGATGACCCGGCAGCGCGTTTCGCTCACCCGTTACACGCAGCGGGAACATAACTATCCGTCACACGCTGCGGTCACCCTCAGGAGGGCCGCATCCGCAGTTCGTCGTGCAGGATCCGCGCCGCGGTCGCCATCGCGGCCTCCGCGCCGGGTTGCACCACGGCGGGCACCCGCGATCGGGTCAGCACGGCTACGGCCAGGGTCTGCCCGTCGGCGTGTTCGGCTACGCCCGCCTCGTGCCGCAGATTCAGCAGGGTGCCCGTCTTCGATGACCACCGGGTGGCGTCGGAGCTGAAATCGGGGGCGAGTCGTTGACGTAACAGGTTGCCCGACAGGAACTCTCGCACTCTCGCGGCGGCATCGGAGTGGGCCCGCACCGGCCGCCACAATTCTGCGAGCAGATCGACGAACGCACGCGCGGTGCCGGTGTTGGCATGGCTGATGTCGAGTTGCGTGACCGGATGCCCGCGTCCGGCCGTCGCGGCCTCGATGGCCAGGGCGTGGGCGAGGTGACCGTCCGCGGGGGCGAACTGCTCGGCCGGGGTCCGCACCAGATCGTCGGCCAGATGCCGGACCGCGATGCCCTCGTGGCCCAGGCGGCGCAATTCGGCGGTCACCGCGTCGGGCGGAGTCAGCTCGAACAGGGCGTCGGTGGCGCCACCGTCGCTGATCGCGATGCTCAGATACATCAGATCCTCGACCGCGACCGTCGCCGGATGGCGAAATCTGCTCAACCCGGTCGGGCCGGCCACCGTACTCCGGCCGGGCAGTACCCGGATCGGGGTCGCCGGGTCGATCTCGCCGCGCAGCACCCGTTCCATCGTCGCCAGTACGAGCGGCACCTTCACCAGCGAGGCGATCGGCAATTCGAGTTCGGCGTCGAGGCCCAGCTCGTCACCGGTGTCGAGATCGCGCACCAGGATGGAGCCGTCGAGTCCGGCGTCGCGCAGTTCCGTTCGCGCGCGTCGCAGTGCGGTCGAGACGCCCATGTCAGCTCCCGTCGGTGCGTGCGTCGACATTGCCCGGCACACCGAGACAGTGGCCGATCGGTTCGGCGCCCAGCGCGCGGATCCGGTCCGCGTCCTCGCGTGTTCCCGCCGCGATGTCGTAGCCCCTGGCCAGCTCCAACTCCCCGATCGGCCGCCAGTGCAGGCCCAGTTCGGTGGCCTGGGCGGGCGAACACAACAGCAGATCGGCGCCGTCGAGGACCTCGGCGACCGCGGTGACCAGTGACCGCGCGACCACCACCTGGGCCGGGCGCAGGCCGAGCGAATCGCGCAGCCGGACGATCCGATCGCGGATGTGCGGCACATCGTCCTCGGGCTGTATCCACACGCTGCGCCGACGCTGCTGTTCCGAAAGCCGCAGTACCCGAAGGGTTTCCAGGTAGATCGGCGTGCTGTGCGGGCCCGTGGCGTCGGCCAGGCCCAACGGCACGCGCCAGATGCCGCGATCGGCGGGGACGGCCAGAATCGCGGCACGCACCTCGTGCGTGCGGGTGAGTTCCGCGCGCCGGCCGGGCTCGGCGGGCTCCGGTTCCAGCCGAAGCCGCGCGCGGCGGCATTCGGCGACCAGCCCGGCCAGCGGCACCGGTCCGCAGATGGCGGGCAGCGCCAATCGGAACGGGCGCTGACGGGCCCGCTCGGCATGCTCCTCCAGGGACTCGGCCGCCTCGACCAGCCGTCGCGCCGACGGCAACATATCGCGGCCGAACGAGGTCAATGAGGCGGTGCGCGAGGTCCGTTCGAGCAATCGCGCGCCGAAGTGCCGTTCCAGCGCCGCGATCCGGCGACTGGCCACCGACTGCGGGATCTGCGCGGCGGCGGCCCCCGCGGTGAAACTCCCGAGACCGCTCACCGCGACGAAGGCCTTACAGGCGGCGACCATATCCACGATCGCGCAGTCTATGCCGAATCGGCATGGATACCGTCACAGGCGTCTTGGACAGCATGCGCGAGGGCTGCCACTCTTGCTGCGAGCGCTCACCGCCAACGATCCACAAGGAACGCATATGACGCCCCCTCGCTTCACCCGCTCGGCCGTGCTGGTCGCGGCCGCTGCCACCCTCATACCGCTGAGCGCCTGCGGTGCCGATCGAAGCGCCGCGCCCGTATCGACCGCGGGGCCCACCTCGACGGTTCCGCTCGCCGCCGAGTCGCTGGCCGAATTCCGCGATCTGGAGGCTCGGCTGCACGGCAGGCTGGGCGTGTACGCGCTCGACACCGGAACCGGCCGAGCCGTCGAATATCGGCCGGACGAGCGGTTTCCGTATTGTTCGACATTCAAGGCGCTGGCCGCGGGCGCGCTGCTGAGCACCCTCCCGCCCGCCGAACTCGACCGTCGCGTCACCTACACCCGGGCCGACCTGGTGCCGAATTCACCGGTCACCGAACAGCATGTCGACCAGGGCATGACTGTGCGGGAGATCATGGACGCCGCGGTGCGGTTCAGCGACAACACCGCCGGCAATCTGATGTTCGCCGAACTCGGCGGTCCGCAGGGATTGCAGCAGCGGCTGCGTGCCGTCGGCGATACGACCACGCGGATGGACCGCACCGAGACCACGCTGAACGAGGCCCTGCCCGGCGACGAGCGCGACACCAGTACGCCGCGCGCGCTGGCCGCCGATCTGCGGCACTACGTGCTCGACCCGTCGGTCGCCGCCGACGATCGCGATGTGCTCACCGGTCTGCTGCGTGCCAACACCACCGGTGCCGCGCTGATCCGGGCCGGGGTGCCGGCGGGCTGGCAGGTCGGCGACAAGACCGGCGGCGGCGACTACGGAACGCGCAACGACATCGCCGTGGCGTGGCCGCCGGGACGCGCGCCGATCGTGCTGACGATCCTGTCCACTCGCGATCGGCCGGACGCCGAATACGACAACGCGGCGATCGCCCGTGCCGCCACGATCGCGATCGCCACCCTGGACGGCACTGCGATTCCGCGCTGAGCGTGCCGAATCACCGTGCGCTGACAGGTTTTCCGCAAAACCGTGCACCTCGGGTCGGTGCCGATCGACCCGAGGTGCACGGCGGGATCCGCTCTCCCCTACTTGGCCGGAGCCGGAGGGTTGAACGGCGCATTGACGGTGGTGAAGTACTGGGCGACCGCCAGAACCGCCACCGGTGCGGTGACCAGCAGCTGGCCCGCCAGCGTGCCCAGCGCACCGACGGCGATGATGCCGCCGATGCAACCGACCACGGCGGCCGGCAGGAAGCCGCCGAACAGGCCGACGATGGCGGCCGCGGCCACGGTCGCACCCGCGATGCCGCCGAGCAAGCAGCCCACCGCTCCGCCGGTGAGACCACCGACCAGCGTGCCGATGGTCGCGCCCGCGGTGATGGTGCTGGTCAGGCGGGTCCAGGCCGCCACTTCCCGGTCATAGGGCGTCTTCCACGGCGCCTGGTCCTCGAATGGGAGCGCGACCGGCTTGTAGACCGCGTGCTGCAGATCGAACTGCGGGGTCAGGGTGGCGGTGCGACCGGCGATATCGGCGGCGATCGGGAATTCGAAATCATCGACCCGGAACTTCAATTCGGTTCCGGCCAGGGTCGTCCCATTGGCGGCCTTGATCTTGAAAACACCATTTTCCACGTCCAGCGAACCGGCGTCGGTGGATATGATCGTCGACTTCTCGTTCGTCGATGCCTGGTAGTTGACGGCACCCCCGTCGGGTGCGGCGGGCGCGGCGTTCACGGTGCCGGTGGTCACGCCGACGGCGGCGGCCACCGTGGCCGCGACCACGGCAAAGTTCCTCATCTTCACTGCATTTTCCTCATCACTCATTGCATTCCGCCGGAGCGGCTTTATCCAGTTTGTGGTGAATGCCAAAAAGCAACGAGGTTAATAACCAGGTCGATTCGAATAGCCCGGTACGGGAAAATAAATCGAATCTCACAAATTAAAAAGGACCTTCGCACTCGAAAGTGCGAAGGTCCTTTTAATTCGACCGCTGAAATAATTACCGGCTCAGGGGTGGGGCCGGTAACCGCTTCATTTGGCCGGGGCCTTGAAAGGCTCGTTGATGGTGGAGAAGTACTGGATCACGGCGCCGATCGCGACCGGAGCGGTCACGAAGATCTGGCCGGCGAGCACACCCAGGAAGCCGACAGCGGCGGCACCGGCGACACAGCCGCCCAGCGGGCCCGCGCCGAACAGGGCGAGCAGCGCACCGGTCGCAACGAGACCGATAGCGGCACCGGCGATGCAGCCGATGACCGCGCCACCGATACCGCCGGCCGCGGTGCCGATGGCAGCGCCGGTGGCGATGGTGTCCTTGAGACGAGTGAAGGCGGCGACCTCACGCTCGTAGGGGGTCTTCCACGGGGCGCTGTCCTCGAACGGGAGCGCGACCGGCTTGTAGACCGCATGCTGCAGATCGAACTGCGGTGTCAGCGTCGCCGTGCGACCGGAGATGTCGGCCGCGATCGGGAACTCGAAATCGTCGACCCGGAACGTCAACGGGGTTCCGGCCACGGTGATTCCGTTGGCGGCCTTGATCTTGAATACGCCGTCCTCGACATCCATCGACCCAGCGTCGGTCGAAACGATCGCCGCGTTCTCGGTGGACCTCGCCTGATAGTTCACCACGCCGTCGTCGGCGGCCGGAGCGGCCTGAACCGTCCCCGCCAGCGCACCCAACGTTGTCGCGACCAGCGCCGTGAGCACGGCAAATTTCCTCATCTTCACTGCTTGATTCCTCGACTTTCCGACTGCCGGCACGCGGCAGCACAGGTTGCCGTGTCCGGCACAGACACACGGCATCGGTGGAGTTTGCGGGCGTTCGATGCGGATGGGCCATATTAAGAACCAGCCCGATTACAACCGGTGACTCACTTCCGGTCGTCGGCCATCATGTCCGAAATGAGCCTTTCGTTCCACTGGTTTCTTCCCACCTATGGCGATTCCCGCAATCTGGTCGCGGGCGGACACGGCACCTCGATGTCGGGCGACCGTCCGGCCTCGCTGCGCTATCTGAACCAGATCGCGGGTGCGGCGGAGGAGAACGGCTTCGAGGCGGTGCTGACACCGACGGGTGCATGGTGTGAAGACGCCTGGCTGACGACGGCCATGCTGGTGGAGACCACCGAAACCCTGAAATTCCTGGTCGCGTTCCGGCCCGGCGTGGTGAGTCCCACCCTCGCCGCGCAGATGGCCGGAACCTTCCAGCGGCATTCACGTGGACGGCTGTTGCTGAACGTGGTGACCGGAGGCGAACCGCACGAACAGCAGGCCTACGGCGACTTCCTGGACAAGGAACAGCGCTACGAGCGCACCGGTGAATTCCTGCACATCGTGCGCGAGCTGTGGGAATCCGACGCTCCGGTGACGTTCGAAGGCAAGCACCTTCAGGTGCGCAACGCGCAACTGAACAACCGGCCGGATCCGATTCCCCCGGTGTTCTTCGGCGGTTCCTCGGCCGCTGCCGGACCGGTGGCCGCCCGCTACACCGATACTTATCTCACCTGGGGTGAGCCGCTGTTCGCGGTGAGCAAGAAGCTGGAGTGGATCCGCCGGCTCGCGGTGGACGAGGGCCGGATTCTCGATTACGGCCTGCGCATCCACGTGATCTCCCGCGACACCTCGGAGCAGGCCTGGGCCGAGGCCGATCGCCTGCTGGAAGCGGTGAACCCGGCGGATATCGAACGGGTGCAGGCGAATCTTGCCCAGAGTGAATCCGAGGGCCAGCGGCGGATGCTGGAACTGCACGGCGGCAACACCGATCGGCTCGAGATCGCACCCAACCTGTGGGCCGGTGTCGGACTGGTGCGCGGCGGCGCGGGAACGGCGCTGGTCGGCTCGCACGAAGAGGTGGCCGAGCGGCTGATCGAATACTCCCGCCTCGGCATCACGCAGTTCATCCTCTCCGGTTACCCGCATGTGGAGGAGGCGTATTGGTTCGGCGAAGGCGTCCTTCCGATCCTGCAGCGCCGCGGACTGTGGCAGCCGCCCGCCCACCGCGAAAACCGCGTCACCACAACGCCGTTCGCCACCGCCGCCGCGAGCAGCAGCTAGTCACCCGCACGCCCGGTGTCCGCGCGATCACGGTGCGGACGCCGGATTCCTACGGTGGTTACGGCGTGCGGACTGCCACGCCCTCGGCCGACCTCCTCTCGGCATGCTCACCGGGCGATTCATACAGTCGCTAACTCGTAGCTACACTCGTTGACGAGCGATCAGAACCCCGTACTTGAGCTAACCGACGTCTCGGAGAGGGTGTCGATCATGGCCGTATACGACGTAAGCAACCGTGCGGCAATAGTCAGCGGCGGTGGTTCCGGGATCGGGCGTGCGGTCGCGCACGAACTCGCGCGCAGCGGCGCCGCGGTCCTGGTGTTCGATCTCGACGAGGACAACGCGAATACGGTGGTCGAGGAGATTCGCGGTGCGGGCGGGCAGGCGGCCGGCTTCGCCGGCGATGCCTCCGATCCGGAGACCGTCCGGCGCAGCGTCGCGGCCGCCGCCGAACTGGGACCGCTGCGGATCGCGGTCAACAACGCCGGCATCAGCGGGGAGAGCGCGCTGATCGGTGACTATTCGCTGGACGGCTGGCGCAAGGTCCTGTCGGTGAACCTCGACGGCGTGTTCTACGCACTGCGCGAACAACTTCCGGCCGTCGCGGCCGCCGGCGGGGGCGCCATCGTGAATATGGCGTCGATTCTCGGCAGCGTCGGATTCGCGAGTTCGTCGGCGTACGTCACGGCCAAACACGGGCTGCTCGGCCTGACCCAGAACGCGGCCCTCGAATACGCCGCCCAAGGCGTGCGGGTCACCGCGGTCGGGCCCGGATTCATCCACACGCCGCTGCTCGGGGCGAACCTCGACGACGAAACCCAGGCGTTCCTCGCTCAGAAACACGCCCTGGGCAGGCTGGGCACCCCCGAGGAGGTCTCGGGGCTGGTCGCATTCCTGGCCAGCGATGCGGCCACGTTCATCACCGGCAGTTATCACCTGGTCGACGGCGGATACACCGCGCAGTAGCCGGATCGGCGGAAGCTATTTCGCCTTGGCTTCCTTCGCGGCGGCCTTCATCTGCTTCTTGAATGCCCGCACCTCGAGCAGCGACTCGTTGTCGACGATATCGGCGGCCGAGCGGCGCGAATTCGGCTCCGAGTAGGCACCGGCGGCCTTCTCCCACCCCGCCGGGCGCACACCGAGTTGTTTGCCCAGCAGCGCCAGGAAAATGCGGGCCTTCTGGTCGCCGTAGCCGGGCAGTTCCTTCAGCCGGCGCAGCACTTCCTTGCCGTCGGGATCGTCGCGAGTCCAGATCTCGGAGGTTGTGCCGTCGTAGTGTTCGACGACGTATCGGGCCAGTTCCTGGGTGCGCCGGGCCATCGACCGGCCGTAGCGGTGAATGGCGGGCGGGGTCGCGCCCAATTCCTCGAATTCCTCCGGATCGGCCTCCGCGATCCGGTGGATATCGAAACCGTTCATGCGGTCGGCGATCTTCTTCGGACCGCGGAAGGCGTGTTCGAGAGGAAACTGCTGATCCAGCAGCATCCCGGTCAAGAGGGCGAAGTCGTCCTCCGACAACAGCTTGTCCGACTCCGGTTCCTGCGCGAGGCACACTTTGCGGCTCACCATGTATCAATCATGGCAGACGGGCGAATATCCGCCTACCGACCGGCGTGACCGGACTCACATGTCTACCCACCCGTAGATTTTCTGCGCGCGTAGGGTGAATCTTCATGCCCGACACTCTGGCAACACCCACGGTGGAAGATATGGCGCCCACACACAGCTCCTCGGCAGACAATTCCTCATCCTCGGGACTGAGGCCGGACCGCTTCGATCGCGCGGGCCGCGACCAACTCATCGATGTGCACGATCTGCAGGCCGCACTTCCCGGAATTCGCGGACTACGCCGCTGGGCGCACGACGCCCTGGCCGTCGCTCCGGGCGAAAGTGCGGTCGACATCGGCTCCGGCACCGGCTCGGAGGTGCTGGTCTTCGCCGACGCCGTCGGCCCGACCGGTGACGCGGTCGGCGTCGAACCCGATCCGAATCTGCTGGCCGGGGCGGAACACCGCGCGGCCCAGCACAATTCGCCCGCCCGGTTCGTCCCGGGCGATGCCTACGGGCTGCCGTTCGGCGGTGACACCTTCGACGTCGCCCTGTGTGAGCGGGTGTTCCAGCATCTGACCGCGCCGGAGCGCGCCGCACGGGAGATCGCCCGGGTACTGAAACCGGGCGGACGCGTCGTCGTCATGGACAGCGACTGGGGCACCGCCATCGTGCATCCCGGCGACCGGCGGGTCGTGCACGAGGTGATCGAAACCCTCATCACCAACACCACCAACCCGTTCTCGGGACGGCGGCTGCCCGGCCTGCTCACCCGAGCAGGACTGGTCGTCGACGATATCGGCTCGCACGCGCTGGTACAGGACGCGAGCGCCGGCGCCGGTGCGCTGGTGGCCCGCATCGCCGGTATGGCGGAGGCGCGCGGGGTGATCACCGAGGCGCAGCGGCGGGAATTGCTGGCGGAATTGGAAGCCGGTGCGCGCACCGGTGACATTCACCTCTCGGTGACGATGTTCGCGGTGCTGGCGCACAAGCCGCAGTAGCCGATACGGGCCGGACAGCCGCACAACGCGGCTGTCCGGTCCGCGCCACCGCTACTTCTCCAGCAGCTTCTCGGTCGCGGCGAGCAGAACGCAGGTCGCCAGACCGTCCATCGCCTTCTCCAGATCGGCGAGCGACGGGAAACTGGGGGCGATGCGAATGTTCTTGTCCTCCGGGTCTTTTCCGTAGGGGAACGCCGAACCCGCAGGGGTCAGGGCGATTCCGGCCTCCTTGGCCAGCGCCACCACTCGCCCGGCCGTGCCCTCGACCACATCCAGGCTGATGAAGTAGCCGCCCTTGGGCTCGGTCCAGGAGGCGATCTTCGAGGCGCCCAGACGATCCTCCAGGATCCGCAGCACCAGTTTGAATTTCGGCTCGAGCAGCGCGCGGTGGGCCTGCATATGCCGGCGCACACCCTCGGCATCACCGAAGAAGCGCAGGTGACGCAGCTGGTTCACCTTGTCCGGGCCGATACTCTTCTTCGCGGCGTACTTCAGGTACCAGTTCAGGTTCTCGGTGGACGCGCCGAAGAAGCTGACGCCGGACCCGGCGAAGGTGATCTTCGAGGTGGAGGCGAAGACGAAGGGCCGGTTGGGGTTTCCGGCCGCGGCCGCCAGCCCGAGGACGTCGTACACCGGGGCGGCGGTATCGGTCAGCGGGTGCACCGCGTACGCGTTGTCCCAGAACAGGCGGAAGTCCGGCGCCGCGGTCGGCATCGAAACCAGTTCGCGCACAACCTCTTCGGAGAAGTTCACGCCGGTCGGGTTGGAATAGTTGGGAACCGCCCACAGACCCTTGATCTGCGGGTCGGACGCGACCAGTTCCGCGATCGCGTGCACATCCGGGCCGTCGTGGTTGATGGCGATCGGAATCATCTGCACGCCGAGCGTTTCGGTGATCCCGAAGTGGCGGTCGTAACCCGGGCTCGGGCACAGGAACTTGATCGGTTCGTCGGCCCAGCGGCTCGGCGAATCGGCCGTGCCGTGCAGCATCGCGAACACGATCACATCGTGCATCAGTTCCAGGCTGGCGTTGTTGCCGGCGAGCAGGTTCTCGACCGGAATGCCCAGCAGTTCACCGAAGATCGCGCGCAACTCCGGCAGTCCGTGCAGGCCGCCGTAGTTGCGGCAGTCGGTCCCGGTGCCGTCGCGGTAGTCGTCGGCGCCCGGCAGGGCGAGCAGGCCGGTGGAGAGATCGAGTTGCTCCGACGAGGGCTTACCCCTCGTCAGATCCAGCGTGAGCTTCTCGGTCTGGAGCTTCGCGTAGTTCGCGGTCTGCGTCTCGTGTTCCGATACGAGTTCCGCATGGCTCATCAAACCGATCTGCGTTTGCCGGGGCATCCTGAGCAGCCTTTCAAGCAGCGAGGTAACAGGTTGACGGATCGTGCGCTTCTGGCGCGGACCCAGCCGACCACGTTACCCGCCTGATGCGGCCCGTGGCAGTGAAGAAGATTTCCCCCGAGAAAGTAAGGGGACCCCGCGCACCCGGCAGAGCCCGTTGACCCTTGCTGCCTTCCGGCCCTGGGGGAGTTCACAGGATGCGCGCCGCGCGGGATCCGTCGGCCAGTGTAGTCACAACTGTCCACTCGAGTGGAATCCGGGCGGAGTCGATACGATCACCTGCGACATTTTTCGAGGGGGCTTCCGCGCCAGGACCGGAGGAAAGACGTGACAGGCAGTAATCCACCGCACGGTGGGCCCGAGTATCCGGGGCAGGGTCATCCGCCCAACGAAACCGTGCACTGGTGGTCGACGCCGGCGGCTCCGGAGCAGCCGCTCACCGGTACCGATCCGACCGTGATGGGCGGGCGGCCGGGACCCGTGACCGGTACGGATCCGACGGTTCTGGGGGCGGGTTTCGACGCCTACCACGGTGGCGCACCGCAGCAGCCCTACGGGCAGCAGCCGCCGTCCGTGCCGAATTATCCACAGCAGCAGTTCCCACCGCCCTATGCCCAACAGCCGGCCTATCCACAGCCGCCCAAGAAGAACAACACGCCGTGGATCGTCGGCGGCGTGGTCGGCCTGGTCGTGGTGATCGGCATCGTGATCGGCGTGATCGCGCTCACCGGCGGCAGTGGGAGCGGCGGCAAGGGCCCGCTCGGTGACAAGAAGGGTGTCGACGGCAACTACTCGATGGCCAATGTCACCGATGCCTGCTCACTGATCGATACGACGGTCCTGCGCAAGTGGGCGCCCACGCCCAAGGACGCTCCCGAGCACACCGAACGCGCCCCCGACTCCAGCTTCGGCGGCGGCAACCTGACCTGCCGCGCCCGCTACGACGGCGCCGGCAAGTACGGCACCGACGGCTCCGATATCGACCTCGAGGCCGACTTCCAGAGCAAATACAGCGATCCGCAGTTCAACAGCTGGAAGAACTACGACACCAAGACCACCGGCAGCGGCCGCACCTCAGGCGATATCGCGGGCATCGGCAGCCAGGCCTACTACGCGGCCTACCAGCAGAACTACTCGAGCTTCGTCACCCTCGACTACACCTGCGCGGCCCTGGACTCCAACGTCTCGGTCAAGGTGGAACTGCGGATTCAGGCCGAGGGCAGCATCAACTCCGACGACGTCGGCACCACCTGTAAGGACCAATTGAAGAAAGCCCTCGCCGGCCTGCACAAATAGCCCGGTTTGCGGTTGCAGGGGGTCCACCCGGTATATTGCTCTGCGGAGGATTCGCCTAGTGGCCTATGGCGCTCGCCTGGAACGCGGGTTGGGTTAACGCCCTCAGGGGTTCAAATCCCCTATCCTCCGCCGCGAAACGCCCGCTACCCGAGTGGTAGCGGGCGTTTCTTGTTGTCGGTGGTCCGGCAGTCAGCGGCCGGCCGGACGGGGATGCAGGACGACCACGGGAATTTCGCGTTCGGTCCACGCTTGGTAGGTGTCGAAGTCGGCATAGGCGTCGACGAGCAGCGGCCACAGGCGGGCCCGTTCCCTCGGGTCGGCGGTGACGGCGTGGACGGGACGGCGGTCCCGTCCGATCTGGATGTGGGTATCGGGCTCGGCGCGCAGATTGAGATACCACTGCGGATGCTTCGGAAGGCCGCCCTGCGAGGCGACGATGACGGTGTTCGCACCGTCGGTGATGTAGAGCAGCGGCGTCGTGTAGACCACGCCCGACTTTCGGCCGCGATGTTCGAGCAGCAGGGTCGGCACCGGCTTGCGGAAGCCGGCCCCGATACGCCACTTACCGCCGATGCGGCCGCCGGTGCGCCGGTAGGTCCACACCTGCGCACGGCCCACGATCTTGAAGATCTTGGGCAGCAGCGGGGAATCGAGTTGTTTCGGACGGGGTGGCGTCGTCGTCGGCATGGTCTTCCTTCTGTCCGGGGACTTCCGCTCGACCATACAGTCGGTTCCATATGTATGGTCAAGAGTCAGGGGCCGCTACCTCGGCAGAATCGGTACGGTCGACCACGATTCGAGGAAGGGACAGGCGATCGGTGCGCACACATGGCTGGGCGGGGGCGACGCCCGCGAACGACGACGAAGCCGTCGCGCGGATCCTCGCTGCCGCCCGCACCGCGATCGATCGATCCGGCAGCGAATTCAGCATCGCCGAGGTCGCGCGGGAACTCGGCGTCACCCGCCAGACCGTGTACCGCTACTTTCCCAGCGCCGAGAGCCTGCTGACCGCGACGGCCGTCGCGCAGACCGGGCATTTCCTCGATGTGCTGGCCGAGCATCTGAGCGACATCCGCGACCCCGCGACGGCGGTGGTCGAGGGTATCGCCTACACCCTCGAACGGCTGCCGCACGAGAAGTATCTCAACCTGCTGCTCACCCCGGGCCGCGCCGGGGCCTTCTCCGCGGGCGTAACCTCCGACACCGCACTGACATTCGGCCGATCGATCCTGCAGCGCTTCGCCGTCGACTGGACCGCGGCCGGATTGTCCGGCGCCGATCTGGACGAACTCGTCGAACATATGCTCCGCATCGTGCAGTCGTTCGTCGTGGACCCGGGTCGCCCGCCCCGGGGCGGCGCCGAACTACGTCGCTATCTCACGACATGGGTCGCCCCGGCCATGGACCGTCGCAGTGATGTAGATCACTGACGGGCGGTGTCACATCGCGCGACCGGCGAGCGTCTCGTGAGGTGCCGGAGTCGACAGACCAGGGACAGGAGCCACCCATGAGCGAGCGCATCGACGGAGCCACCGAGGCGTTCGTCACCCACCGCAACCTGCTGTTCACGGTCGCCTACGAAATGCTCGGTTCGGCGGCCGACGCCGAGGACGTCCTGCAGGAGACCTGGTTGCGATGGGTGGACGTGGACCTCGACGAGGTGCGTGACCAGCGTGCGTACCTGGTCCGGATCGTCACCCGCCAGGCCTTGACCCGGCTCCGCACACTCGGGCGCCGCAAGGAGTCCTACGTCGGCCCGTGGCTGCCGGAACCGCTGCTGACCGCACCCGATGTCGCCGAGGACGTCGAACTGGCCGACAGCGTGTCGATGGCGATGCTGCTGGTCCTGGAAACCCTCGCACCGACGGAACGCGCGGTGTTCGTGCTGCGCGAGGTGTTCGATCTGAGCTACGACGAGATCGCCGCGGCCGTCGACAAGACGCCCGCCGCCGTGCGCCAGATCGCCCACCGCGCACGGGCTCACGTCGCCGCGCGCCGCCCGCGCGGAGTGGTGTCCGCCGACGAATCCCGCCGGGCCGTCGAAGCCTTCCAGCAAGCCATCGAAACCGGCGACCTCCAGCATCTCGTCGACATGCTGGCTCCCGATGTGGTCCTGCTCGGCGACGGCGGCGGCGTGGTCCAGGCGGTCCTGCACCCGATCGCGGGCGCCGACCGGGTCGCGCGCGCCCTGCGTACCGGACTGCCGCGACTGCGCGCCGAGGCGACCGTCGAAGCGGTGCAGATCAACGGCTGGCCCGCGCTGATCGTGCGGATCGACGGACGGATCGACGACGTGGTGGCGATGCGCCTCGACGACGGTCGCATCACCGGCCTCTACGTGGTCCGCAATCCGGAGAAGCTCTCGCGCGTCGAACAGCAGATCACGGTCAGCCGGTGAGTTCGCCGGAGCGCCCCGCCTCGATCCTCGCCCTGGCCGATCTGGCCACACCGATGGCGGTCCGGGTGGCCGCCACCCTCCGGCTGGTGGACCACGCGGGCACCGCGGGTGCGACCGCCGAAGAACTGGCGGCTCGCACCGGAACGTGCGCTCCCGCTCTGCGGCGACTGCTCGACCATCTGGTGGCCGTCGGCGTCTTCGACCACGAGGCGGCGTCCGGCCGTTATCGCCCCACGAGCCTCGGCGACCAGATGCGCGCCGACTCCTCCGACGCGTTCGAACTGCTGCTGCTCGATATCGGCAGCGCGGGCGGACGCGCCGAGCTGGCCTTCGTGGATCTGCTGAGCACGATCACCACCGGGCGACCCGCGTATCCGCGCAGGTACGGGCGCGACTTCTGGGCCGATCTGCAGGCCGAGCCCGCGCTGCGCGCATCCTTCGACGCCCAGATGAATTGCCGCTTCCGGGTTTACGCGGATCAGATCGCGCATCGCTTCGACTGGAGTCGCTTTCCCGACATTCTCGACGTCGGCGGTGGCGACGGCACCTTGCTGACGGCGATCCTGCGCGCACATCCCGGTGTGCGCGGGCGAGTGCTGGATCTGGCGCCGACGGCGGCCGCGGCCACCGAGCGATTCGCGGTGGCCGGCCTCGACGATCGGGCGACCGCCGTGGCGGGCAGCTTCTTCGACCCGCTGCCGCCCGGGGCCGACGCCTATCTCCTGTCCGACATCCTGCACGATTGGGACGACGTGCTCGCGGCGGTCGTTCTCGGCGAATGTGCCCGTGCCGCAGGGGCTTACGGAGCGGTCGTGGTGATCGAACCGATCCGCGGCCGCGGGGCCGATACGGCGATCGACCTGTTCATGCTGATGTGCTTCGGCGGCCGGGAACGAACGGTGCCGGAGCTGGCCGAGCTGGGGGCGCGATGCGGCCTGGCCCTGCAGAGCTCGGCCCCGGTCGCGGACGGGCGGACCGCCCTGGAATTCCGGGCCCGATGACACCCGGAAACCACGAGCTATTTCACGAGCTATTTGTCGGCGCTCCGGTTTATGATCGAACACATGTTCGAGCATTGGCCGGAGAAGGGAGAGTTCGCGCTGCATCGGGTGGTGGTTCCGCCGATGCCGGTGCTGGTGGACGTGGCTGCCGCTATTCCCACCTATCCACGGATGGCCGCACCCGAGGCGGTGGCGGGGCCGGTGCGGCCATCCGTGGATAGGTGGGAATAGCGGCTGTCTCTTATACACATC